>NZ_JBWKIF010000011.1:0-263979 GCF_056432865.1 Streptomyces sp. NPDC044921 | reverse complement strand
GATGGCGAAGGTGACTGCGCTGACCACCAGCAGCAACAGCACCGCGCCCATGACGCGTCGGAGGATGTACGCAGCCACAGCTGTACGGCCCCGGGGGGGGGGGGGGGGGGGGGGCGCCGCGCCCCCCCCCCCCCCCCCCCCCCCCCCCCCCCCCGCCGCTGTGCCCGGACCGGACCCCTCGAGCCAACATCGCGCGGTACAACATCGCGGCGGCCAGCGCCGGTCTCGCGGAGTCGCTCGCGGTGCAGGTGCGCGGGGCCGACTGCGCGTGGGCCGGCGCCGGCGGCCCGGTGACCGTCGGCGCCGAGGGCACGCCCGTGGCCGACGTCCCGGTGCGCGCGGCCGGGCCGGTGGACGCGGTGCGCGTGGTGCTGACGGCCCGCCCGGGCGGCTACGTCACCCCCGGGGAGATCGAGTTGCGGGCCAAGGCGACGGCCGCGTCCTCGGACGCGGCCGTCGCGGTCCGCGAGGACGCGGCCGGGGCCCGGAGCGTCCAGGCGCGCGGCGAGGACGGAACGCGCACGCGGAGTGCCGGACCGAGCTGACCCGCTCGTGACACGGGAAGGCGCGGGGCCCGCACGCCCCGCGCCTTGCCCGGTGCTCTCCGCGCTCAGACCGCGGGAGCGGGGAACGTCGGGTACTCCACACCCGACACGTGCTGCACGACCCGGATCACCTGGCACGAGTAGCCGAACTCGTTGTCGTACCAGAGGTAGAGGATCGCGTTGTCGCCCTCGACCTTGGTGGCGCCGGCGTCGACGATGGACGCGTGGCGCGAGCCGATGAAGTCGCTGGAGACCGCGTCGGGCGCGCTGATGAAGTCGATCTGGCGCTTCAGCGGCGAGGTCAGCGACACCTCGCGCAGGTAGTCGAGGACCTCCTGGCGGGTGGTCTCGCGGGCGAGCTGCAGGTTGAGGATCGCGATGGACACGTCCGGCACCGGCACCCGGATCGAGCTGCCGGTGATCTTCGCCTTGAGCTCGGGCAGCGCCTTGGCGACGGCGGAGGCGGCGCCCGTCTCGGTGATGACCATGTTGAGCGGCGCGGACCGGCCGCGGCGCTCGGACTTGTGGTAGTTGTCCAGCAGGTTCTGGTCGTTGGTGAACGAGTGGACGGTCTCCACGTGGCCGCGCTGGACGCCGAACTCGTCGTCCATCGCCTTCAGCGGCGGCACGATCGCGTTCGTGGTGCAGGACGCGCAGGACAGGATCTGCTCGTCCGGCTTGATGGTGTCGTGGTTGACGCCGTGGACGATGTTCGGGACGTCGCCCTTGCCGGGCGCGGTCAGCACGACCTTGTCGATGCCCGGGCGCAGGTGCTGCGAAAGGCCCTCGCGGTCGCGCCACTTGCCGGTGTTGTCGACGAGGATGGCGTCCTTGATGCCGTACGCCGTGTAATCGACCTCGGACGGGTCGTTCGCGTAGATCACCTTGATGGCGTTGCCGTTGGCGACGATGGTGCTCGTCGCCTCGTCCACGGTGATCGTGCCCTGGAACTGGCCGTGGATGGAGTCCCGGCGCAGCAGCGAGGCCCGCTTGACGATGTCCTGCTCCCCACCGCCGCGCACGACGATGGCCCGCAGACGCAGTCCGTTGCCCGAGCCGGCCTTCTCGATCAGCAGCCGGGCGACGAGTCGGCCGATGCGGCCGAAGCCGTACAGCACGACGTCGCGGCCCTCACGGCGCTCGATCTTGTTGGCGCCGGTGGCACCCGCGACGGCCTCGGCGGTGAACTCCGCGACCGACAGTCCGCGGTCGTCCTCGCGGTACGTCGCGGCGAGCATGCCGATGTCGATCTGCGACGGGCCGAGGTCGAGCTCGGCGAGGGTCATGAGGAAGGGCAGCGTCTCGGTGACGGAGAGCTCCGCGCCGGCGATCTGCCGGGCGAACCGGTGGGTCTTGAGGATGCTGACCACCGACTTGTTCACCAGGGAGCGGCTGTGCAGCAGGACCGTCACGTCCCGCTCCCGGTGCAGCTTCCCGATGATCGGGATCATCGACTCCGCGATCTCCTCGCGGTTCTTCCAGTTGGTGAACGAGTCGTCGTTGACAGTCACGAGTCCATCTTTCGAGCTAGGCGGCGCTCATATGTTAAACCGTCGATGTTCCGAGCAGGGAAGGGGGTGCCTCCGGGGCCCCGGGTGCGGCTTTCCGCGCGCCCCGGGCGGCCCGGCCTGAGACGATCGACCCGGAACCCCCGCGCGAAAGGGGCGCGCATGGACCTGGATGCCGTGGCCGACGAGCTGTACGCCCTGCGGCCGGAGGAGTTCACCTCCGCCCGGGCCTCGGCGGTGGCCGCCGCCCGCACCGCGGGCGACCGGGAACTGGCCTCGCGGATCGGCGCATTGCGCAAGCCGAGCCTCGCGGCCTGGGTCAGCAACCTCCTCGTCCGCAGCCGCCCGGGGGAGGTGGAGCCCCTGCTCCGGCTGGGCGAGGGGCTGCGCCGGGCTCACCGGGACCTGGACGGCGCGCAGCTGCGGGAGCTGAGCCGCCGGCAGCACACGCTGATCCGCGCCCTGTCCCTGCAGGCCAGGCAGCTCGCCGCGCAGGCGGGGCACCCGGTCGGCGAGAGCGTGCAGCGCGAGGTCGAGAACACCCTGCACGCCGTGCTCGCCGACCCCGAAGCCGCCGAGGCCTGGGCGACCGGCCGGCTCACCAAGCCGCTCAGCGCGGCCGTCGGCTTCCCGGCCGTCACCGAGGGCGCCCGCTCCCGCGCGGACCGGGGCACACCCGCGGGGAAGTCCGGCGGGAAGAAGTCCGACGAGGGCGAGCCGGCCAGGGACCCGAAGGCGGAGGAGCGACGCCTGAGACGCCTGGCCGAGGCCCGGCGGGAAGCCGAGACCGCCGACCGCGAGCTGCGCGCGCTGCGGGACGAGGCGGCGGACGCCGGCCGGGCGGCGGAGGAGGCGAAGCAGCGGGTGGAACACCTCCAGCGGCGCGTCCGCGAACTCGCCGAGGAACTGGAACGCGCCAGGGGCGAACACCAGCAGGCCCGCTTCGCCGACCGCGCCGCCCGGGACCAGGCACGGGCGGCCGACCGCCGCGTCCGCGAGGCGAGCCGCCGGGTCGCGACGGCCGCGGCCCGGCTCGAACGCCTGGCCTCGCCGGAATCCTGACGGCGCCGCCGCGCCGCTGCGGCTCCGGGGCGTCCGGACGCGTCATGAGGACGTGACGAGGGTCACGTACCGGTGCTGGAGCGGTACCCCTGTGCTCACACCCGCGACACCAAAATTGAACCGTTCGTTTTCTTGAACCGTTCGTGTTTGTGTGGCTAGGTTGTGGGCATGACCGCATCCCGGACCCCGACCACCGCCGAGGAACTGCGCGGTGCCGGCCTGCGGGTGACGGCAGCCCGCGTCGCGCTGCTCGAGACCGTGCGGGACGGTGACCACCTGGGCGCCGAGGCGATCGCCTCCGAGGTGCGCGGCCGCGTCGGCCACATCTCCGTCCAGGCCGTCTACGAGGGGCTCCACGCGCTCACCGCGGCGGGACTCATACGCCGCCTCGAACCACCCGGCAGCCCGGCCCTCTACGAGGGACGGGTGGGTGACAACCACCACCACCTCGTGTGCCGGTCGTGCGGAGCCGTCGCCGACGTCGACTGCGCGGTCGGCCACGCCCCCTGCCTGACCGCCTCCGACGACCGCGGCTTCGCCGTCGACGAGGCCGAGGTCATCTACTGGGGCCTGTGCCCCGGCTGTTCCACCGCCAGCAGTTCCTGAGCACGTGATCCACCCGAGCACCGTGATCCACCCCGTCCGGAAGGATTTCCATGACTGAGAACCACGACGCGATCGTCACCGACCCGAAGTCGGAGGAGGCAGGAGGCGGCTGCCCGGTGGCCCACGACCGGGCACTGCACCCGACCCAGGGCGGCGGCAACCGCCAGTGGTGGCCCGAGCGGCTCAACCTGAAGATCCTCGCCAAGAACCCCGAGGTGGCCAACCCCCTCGGTGAGGACTTCGACTACGCCGAGGCGTTCAAGAACCTCGACCTCGCGGCCGTCAAGCGCGACATCGCCGAGGTGCTCACCACCTCGCAGGACTGGTGGCCGGCCGACTTCGGCAACTACGGCCCGCTGATGATCCGCATGGCCTGGCACAGCGCGGGCACCTACCGCATCAGCGACGGCCGCGGCGGCGCCGGGGCCGGCCAGCAGCGCTTCGCGCCGCTGAACAGCTGGCCGGACAACGGCAACCTCGACAAGGCCCGCCGCCTGCTGTGGCCGGTCAAGAAGAAGTACGGCCAGAGCATCTCCTGGGCCGACCTCATGATCCTCACCGGCAACGTCGCCCTGGAGCAGATGGGCTTCCAGACCTTCGGCTTCGCCGGCGGCCGCGAGGACGTCTGGGAGCCCGAGGAGGACGTCTACTGGGGCCCCGAGACCACCTGGCTCGACGACAAGCGCTACTCGGGCGACCGCGAGCTGGAGAACCCGCTCGGCGCGGTCCAGATGGGTCTCATCTACGTCAACCCCGAGGGCCCGAACGGCAACCCGGACCCGCTCGCCGCGGCCCGCGACATCCGTGAGACGTTCCGCCGCATGGCGATGAACGACGAGGAGACCGTCGCCCTGATCGCCGGCGGCCACACCTTCGGCAAGACCCACGGCGCCGGCCCGGCCGACCACGTCGGAGCCGACCCCGAGGCCGCCTCCATGGAGGAGCAGGGCCTGGGCTGGCGCAGCACCTACGGCACGGGCAAGGGCGCCGACGCCATCACCTCCGGCCTGGAGGTCACCTGGACCGCCACGCCCACCCAGTGGAGCAACGGCTTCTTCAAGAACCTCTTCGAGTTCGACTACGAGCTGGAGCAGAGCCCGGCCGGTGCCCACCAGTGGGTGGCCAAGGACGCCCCGGAGATCGTGCCGGACGCGCACGACCCGTCGAAGAAGCACCGCCCGAAGATGCTCACCACCGACCTGGCGCTGCGCTTCGACCCGGTCTACGAGCCCATCTCCCGCCGGTTCTACGAGAACCCCGACCAGTTCGCGGACGCCTTCGCCCGCGCCTGGTTCAAGCTCACCCACCGCGACATGGGCCCGAAGTCGCTGTACCTCGGCCCGGAGGTCCCCGAGGAGACCCTGATCTGGCAGGACCCGCTGCCGGAGCCCGAGGGCGAGCTCATCGACGCCGAGGACATCAAGGTCCTCAAGACCAAGCTCCTGGAGTCGGGTCTCAGCGTCTCGCAGCTGGTGTCCACCGCGTGGGCCTCGGCCTCCACCTTCCGCGGCAGCGACAAGCGCGGCGGCGCCAACGGCGCCCGCATCCGCCTGGAGCCGCAGCGCGGCTGGGAGGTCAACGAGCCCGACGAGCTGGCCCAGGTCCTGCGCGTCCTGGAGGGCATCCAGCAGGAGTTCAACTCCGGCGCCGGTGCCAAGAAGGTGTCCCTGGCCGACCTGATCGTCCTCGGCGGGTCCGCCGCCGTCGAGAAGGCCGCCAAGGAAGCCGGTTTCCAGGTCGAGGTCCCCTTCGCCGCGGGCCGGGTGGACGCGACGGAGGAGCACACCGACGCCGAGTCCTTCGAGGCGCTGGAGCCGACCGCCGACGGCTTCCGCAACTACCTGGGCAAGGGCAACCGCCTGCCGGCCGAGTACCTGCTGCTCGACCGCGCGAACCTGCTCACGCTGAGCGCCCCCGAGATGACCGTCCTGGTCGGCGGTCTGCGGGTGCTGGGCGCCACCTACCAGCAGTCCCAGCTCGGCGTGCTCACCAGGACGCCCGGCTCGCTGACCAACGACTTCTTCGTCAACCTGCTCGACCTGGGCATCACGTGGAAGGCGACGTCCGAGGACCAGACCACCTTCGAGGGCCGTGACGCCGCCACCGGCGAGGTCAAGTGGGCCGGCTCCCGCGCCGACCTGGTCTTCGGCTCGAACTCCGAACTGCGGGCGCTCGCCGAGGTCTACGCGAGCGACGACGCCAGGGAGAAGTTCGTCAAGGACTTCGTCGCGGCGTGGGTCAAGGTCATGAACCTGGACCGGTTCGACCTGGTCTGATCCCCGCCCTGATCATCCCGCACGACAGGACGCCCCGGGCCGGCCGGCCCGGGGCGTCCCGCGTTGTCCGAGGGATCGTCAAAACCCGTTCAAGCCAAGAACATCACTCACCCAAGTCGCCCCATGAAACGGCAAGGAACGCGCCGTCGCCCGGGTCCGGGCATACGTTCCGGGCGTGAACACCGATTCCACCGCCCACAGAGGCGCCGGACCCCGCGCCTTCGCCGCTCCGCGGCCGGCCACCGGCGGCCCCGTCCGCCGGACCCTCCTGCGCACCGCGCTGACCGGTGCCGCCGCCCTCGGCGCCGGCCTCACCGCCACCCGCCCGGCCACCGCCGCCCCCACCCCCGGCACACCCCGGCGGCCCGGCACCCCGGGCGAGGCCTGGCGGGAACTGGCCGAGGGCAACCGCCGCTGGCGCACCTACCGGGAACGCCACCCGCACGAGACGCCCGCCGTGCGGCGGACCCTGACCACGGCCCAGCACCCCTTCGCGGTCGTCCTCGGCTGCATCGACTCGCGCGTGCCGCCGGAGCTGGTCTTCGACCAGGGCCTGGGCGATCTGATGACCGTCCGCACCGCGGGCGAGGTTTTGGACGAGGCCGTCCTCGGCAGCGTGGCCTACGGCGTGCTGGAACTCGGCATACCGCTCGTGGTCGTCCTGGGACACCAGTCGTGCGGCGCCGTGCGGGCCGCGGTGGAGGCCGAGGAGTCCGGGGGGCGGCTGCCCGCGCACATCCAGTACCTGGCCGACCGGATCAGCCCCGCCATAGACCACGGCAAGGAGGGCGAGGCGCGCATCGACGCGACCGTCGACGCCAACGTCCGGCTCGTCCGCTCCGCACTGGTGGCGGAGCCCGACCTCGCCGCCAGGATCAGCGCCGGGCGGCTCGCGATCGTCGGCGCCCGCTACGAACTGACCGACCAGAGGGTCCACCGCCTCGCCTGACCCCCGGCCGGTCCGCCGCACCCGGCGGCGGACCGGGCCGCTCCGTCAGGCCTGCAGCGGGTTGTACCGCACCGCCGCCATCAGGTACCAGGCGGTCGCCCCCGTGTGCCGGTACGGGTAGTAACCGAAGCCGAACCCGGTGTCCAGCGGGCTGCTCGCGGACACCACGCCGGCCCGCTCGGGCAGCGCCCGGCCACCGACGGTCTGACCGGCGCCCAGCAGGTCCTGGGCCCGCTCCAGCGAGGAAAGCAGACGCCGGGCCCGGGCCTCGTCACCGCGTGCGCCGCGCTCCCGCAGGGCGAGGGCGAGATGGGCCGTCCCCTCGAACCACACCCCGTTGCGGTCCGGCCGGGGCTGCCCCGGGGCGATCGGCGCGTCCTCGTTCGCCACCAGGCTCGCCGTACTGAAGGTGACCCCCTCGTACGACTGCCCGTCCGGCACCGTGCTGTTGGGGCGCCCCGAGTGGTCGACGACGGCCAGTTCAGCCGCGGCCCAGTCCAGCGAACGGGCGTAACCGCGCGTGCGGGGGCCGAAGGCGAGATGCGTCCAGGTCTGGGTGTCCTCCGGGACCGGCGTCCTGTTCACCGTCACACCGTCGTTCGTGCCGGTGTAGAAGAAACCGCCGTCCGGCTCCCACATCCGCCGTACGAACGCCTCGGCCCGCGCGCGCCGTTCCCGCCACACCCGGTCCCCGGTGAGGCGGGCGAGCCGGCCGAAGAGGCAGATCAGGTCGGTGTTGTGCTCGGTCGAGGTGAAGGGCAGCCTCTGGTTCGCCCCGTCGACGCCGAACTTGTAGCCGCCGAGCGGTTCGCCGGTCCGGCCGGTCCGCTCGATCCACTCGCCGATCCGCACGGCACCGGTGAGGAAGCGGCGCGCCCCGGTGCGCCGGGCCAGCGCGCTGAGCGCGATACCCGCCCAGGCCATGTCGCCCACCGCCGTGCCGGTGAAACCGAACTGGGTGCCGACGTTGACGGTGCCGTCCGGGCGCACGAAGCCGTCGGGCTGCGGGGAGCCGTCGTAGAAGGTGTACGGCCCGACGTTGTAAGCCTGCCGGAGCCTGCCGTCGTCGTGGTCCGGGTCGTGCAGCTGGGCGTAGAGCAGGGCGTCGCCCAGGGCCGTGGCCCTGGTCAGGCCGTCCCGGGTCCGGGTCGCGAGGTGGGCCAGGACGGCCAGGGCGTTGTCGTAGGTGAACGCGGTGCTGAACAGGCCGGCCTGGTCGGTGTAGCTCTGGGCCAGGCGGAAATCCCCCTGGTCGGGGTAGGCGTCCATGGCGGCGGCGAGGAAGGCGTGCCCGCGGGCCGGGGCGGGAGCCGGGCGGGTGCCGGTGGAGCCGGCCGCGAGGGCCTGCCCGGAGCCGGTCGCGGCGAGTGCGGCGGCCCCGAGTCCGGCACCGATGAGCGAACGCCGGCTGAGCGCCGGGCCTTGTCTGCCAGTCATGGATCTCCCCTTGAGAGCGCTCTCAATTTGCGCGCTCATTGTGCTGGCGCCCCAGGGGCGGGTCAACGGGCTGAGCGAAAAGGAGAGTTGCGACGCCGGCGGTGCGGCGGGTGGGTCACTCGCAGACGATCTCGTCGCGTGGTGCGTAGTGCGTGCGGTACGGCTCGCGCCGCACCTCCCGGCCGTCGTCGTAGAAGACCCGCTCCACCGTGACGTCGAACCCTTCCAGCGGGGTCTGGGGGACGCACTCCTTGTCGTCGCTCACCTTACTCGCCGGCTTCTTCACCTCAGTCCGCGGGCCCTTGACCGCCTTGACCTCGTCGTACTTCCGGGTGCCGAGGAAGGAGACGGTCACGGACGTGTCCGTGGACTCGGCCTGGATGTAGATCGCCTTGCCGGAGTCGTTGGTGAACCGCAGGTCCAGGCTGCCCCAGGCGACCGTCGCCTCGCGGCCCTCCGGGTAGCGCTCGATGTAGAACGAGTGGGCGCCGTGTTCCACGGGCTTCACCCCGGCGAAGAACAACGCGTTGTACACGGTCGTCGCCACGGCGGAGACCCCGCCGCCGGACGCCTTCGTGAACTGGTCGTCGAGGATGATGATGCCCTCGACGAAGCCGTTCGCCTCGGTGCGCTCACCGACGGTCCGGTTGAAGCTCCACGTCTCCTCCGGCCGTACGAGGGAGCCGTCGATGAGCTCCACCGCCCGGCCGATGTTCTTCGTGCGGTACTCGGCCGGTTCGAAGTGGACCGTGAAGGAGGACATCGTCTCCGTCAGTCCCAGCTCCCCGGCGTTCTCGCGGGTCACCTCGGGCCGGATGGTGCGCACGTCGACCGCCCCGGTGCGGGCGTCGCCCCTCCCGGTGAGCAGGGGCAGCACCGCCTTGCCCAGGGCCTTGGCGGTGACCTCCCGGCCGGGCACGGCGTCCTCGGCGACGGCGACCCGGTCGCCGTCCGGCCGCAGCGCGGCGTCCCGCGCGGTGGTGGTGACCGCGTTCAGCGGTCCGGCCACCGCGGGGTCGTTCCGCAGGGCCTTGGCGTCCAGCCGCGGTATCAGGGTGCCGCCGTCGTCCGGCCGCATGGTCAGGTGCCTGCCCAGGACCTCGGGGCCGAGCGTGATCCGCCGGCCGGCCGCAGTGAGGGTGACGGGTCCCGAGACGGCGGGCTCAGCGAACGCGCGCACCGCGCGCCGCACCTCCCCGGCCGTCACCTTCGGCCGGGTCTCCCGCACCGGCAGGGCCGTCACCGCCGCGGCGTCGCTGCGCAGGAACGCGGCGCGCAGGGGACCGACCGCGGCCGGCACGTCCAGCGCGTGGCCGGTGCGCGGCGCGACCTGCTCGACCCGCCCGCCGTCGAAGGCGACGGCACCGTCCCGGACCTTCCGGTCCAGGCCCAGCCGGCCGAGGGCGGCCCGGGCGCGGTCCTCGTCGAGACGTACGACCGGCTCGATCGCCCCGCCGGAGCGGAACAGCCCGCCGAACACGCTGAGCGGATCGGCGCCGGTGCGCGCGGCGCGGTCGACGGTCGCCCCGGCGTCGTAGGAGAGCCCGGCGCGCCGCGGGTCGACGGTGCCCGTGCGGTCGCCGACCCGCACCGTCAGCGCCCGCGCCCCGGACGGCTCCAGCTCACGCTCCAGCTTCCGCACGGCCTCCGCGCGGCTCAGGCCACCGATCTCCACCCCGCGCACGGTCGTCCCGGCGTCGATCTCCCCGCCCGTCAGCAGCAGCCCGGTGAGATACAGGCCGCCCACGCCCACGGCCAGCGCGCCGCCCGCCAGGGCGAGGGGCGGCAGGGACGTGAGGCGCGGTGCGGAGGTGGTTCGGGGGCGCATGGCTCTCCTGGAGATCGACGAGGACGGTGCACCCGTGACGCGACGCTGCTGCGGGCAAACAGATCCAGCTACGCACACCCCCGCGGCCCAGCACTATGGCCCAGACCACTTATGTCCGAGATCATTCCGGGATCGTCCGGTCCGGTCCGGCCGGGGCACGGGCCACAGAGTGGTAACGGCGAACAACTGTCCGGCCGTCGGCGCCGTCTAGGCCACCATGAAGATCTCCTTCCTCATCCACAACGCCTACGGGATCGGAGGCACGATCACCACCACGTTCAACCTGGCCGGAGCCCTCGCCGAACGGCACGACGTCGAGGTCGTCTCGGCCTTACGCCACCGCGAACACCCCAACCTCACCCCCGATCCGCGGGTGCGGCTGCGGGCGCTGGTGGACCTGCGCAAGGAGGCGGACCACCCCCTGCACCGCAGACCGGCGAAGATCTTCCCGGCGGCGGAGTACCGCCACCACCAGTACAGCGAGCTGACCGACCAGCGCATCGGCGAGCACCTGGCGGCCCTCGACGCCGACGTCGTCATCGGCACCCGCCCGGGCCTCAACGTGCACATCGCCCGCCAGGCCCCGCGGCACGTCGTACGCGTCGGCCAGGAGCACCTCACCCTCGGCAACCACTCGGCGCGGCTGCGCACCGTCCTGCGCCGCGCGTACCGCGACCTCGACGTGGTCACCACCGTCACGGAGGCCGACGCCGCCGCCTACCGGCGCGCGATGTGGCTGCCCGGCGTCCACGTCGAGGCCCTCCCCAACAGCGTCCCCGACCCGGTGCTGCCTCCCGCCGACGGCACGGCGAAGGTCGTCGTCGCCGCCGGGCGCCTGGTCCGCGTGAAACGCTACGACCTGCTGATCGAGGCCTTCGCCCGGGTCGCGGCCGCGCACCCCGACTGGCAGCTGCGCATCTACGGCAAGGGCGAGGAGCAGCCCGCGCTGCGCGCGCTCGTCGAGCGGCTCGGCCTGTGGAACAACGTGTTCCTGATGGGGGCCGCCACCCCCATGGAGGCCGAGTGGGTCAAGGCCTCGATCGGCGCCGCCACGTCGGACTTCGAACCCTTCGGCATGACCATCGTCGAGGCGATGCGCTGCGGACTGCCCGTGGTCAGCACCGACTGCCCCTACGGCCCCGGCGAGATCATCCAGGACGGAACCGACGGCCGGCTGGTGCCGGTCGGGGACCGGGACGCCCTCGCCGCGGCCCTGCTGCAGCTCGTGGGCGACGACGAACTGCGCCGCCGCATGGGCGCCGCCGCCCGGCGCAACGCGGACCGCTTCGCCCCGGGGCCGGTCGTCGCCGAGGCCGAACGCATCCTCGGCGAGGCGGTCACGGCGCGCACCGCCGGCCGACGGGCGGCTCCCGCGGCCTCCCGGACCGGCAGCCTCCTGACCGGCCGGGTCCACGCCGCCCGCGACACGGCCCACGCCGCTGCCGCCGGCGCACTGCGCGCGATACGGAAGGGCCGACGATGAGCACCCACCAGGACACCACCCCGCGCACCGACTGCGCGAGTGACGCGGACGGCAGGATCACCTTCCGGCTCCCCGCCCTCCCGGCCGCCCGCCCCCGGCTGCTGCTGCGCCTGCGCCCCAAGAAGGGAAGCCCCGAGCAGACCCTGATCCACCTGGACCTGCTGCCCGGCGAGGCCGACGGCCGTCCGCACGCCGTACTGGAACCGGACCCGGCGTTGCAGGAGGGCCGCTGGGACCTGTACCTGGTGCCGGAACCCGGAGCCGACCGGCAGCGGCTGCGCCCCGGCCTGCGGGACCTGCGCGCGCTCGTCGACGGGCACCGGCGCGACCGCCCCTCGCCGGTCGCCGTCCGGGTCCCCTACGTCACCAAGGACGGCTTCCTCGCCCTGCGGACGTGGCTGCGCACCGCCCACGCCGAGCTCCGCACGCTCGACGTCGCCGACGGAACGATCACGGTCGGGGCCCGTCTGCACGGCGCCGTCCTCCACGAGACCGCCACCGTGCGGCTGCGCCTGCGGGGCACCGGCACGGTACGTGAGGTGCGCCCCCGCGTCGACGGCGACGGCCGCGGCTTCTCCTTCACGGTCGGCCCGGGCGGTCTGCCGGATCCCGCCCCGCACACCGGCCGTCTCTGGGACGCCTTCGTCCGTCCGGCCGCCGACGCGCCGCCGGTCCGGATCGGCCGGCTGCTCGACGACGTGGCGGACCGCAAGCACGTCCACGTCTTCCCGGCGGTCACCGCGGAGGGTCGCCTCGCGCGCCCCTACTACACCGTCGACAACGACCTGGCGGTCGAGGAGACGCCGGTCGAATCCGGGAAATGACCGACATGAAAAGTCGGGGATTCCGGATGGATATTCCGGTGGTGCGCCGCGACCCTCGTGTGTGGATTCTGTGGGCAATGGCGGCGGAACCGGCCGCGGGGTCGTCCTCAACACCCGCAAAACGGAAGGGGGCTTGCGGGGATAACCAAACTCAAGTACCTAGATGAATCATGAACCTGTTCAACCGCGTCGTGCCGTCCCGGCGTCAGGCGCCTGCCGTCCCCCCACAGCACCCCCTCGGCGCACCGGCTTCCCCCACCGCCGTCCTGCCTGATCCGGGCCTGGCGAACCTGACCGGTGAATGGGTCGTCGACCCCGCTCACAGCAGGATCGGCTTCTCCGTCCGGCACGCGATGGTGACCACCGTGCGCGGTTGTTTCCTGGAGTACGAGAGCCGGCTCTACTTCGACGGCCGCGACCCGGCCCGGTCGCGGGCCGACATCACCCTGTTCACCGCGAGTGTCGACACCGGAGTGGAACAGCGCGACGCCCACCTGGTGGGGCGCGACTTCCTGGACGTCGCGACCTATCCGCGGATGCGTTTTTCGAGTACCGGGGTGGAACAGGCGGGAGCCGATCTCTATCGCATGTCGGGCGAGCTCACCATCAAGGGGATTTCCCGTCCCGTGGTGCTCGAGATGACCTACATCGGGCATGTCACCGACCCGTTCGGCTATGAGCGGGTCGGGTTCGACGGCACCACGACCATCAACCGCTCGGACTGGGGCCTGACCTACGACAGCCGCCTGGCCGAGGGCGGCGCGATGGTCAGCGAGAAGGTGCGCCTGCAGTTCGACATCGCCGCCATCCGCACCGCGCCCGGGGCCGGCTGACCGCCGCGGGCCGTCAGGACGCGGCGTCGGCCCCGGCCACGACCCGGAACACCGCAGGGCCCACCGTGAGCACGCCGTCGCTCAGGGGCGTGCACCGCACCCCGGCCCGGCCGCGCAGGGCGCGCTGCGCGCCGGGGCCGATGGTCACGTCCATCCAGGCGCAGGGCCGGGCCGGACGCCTCACCGCGAACAGCACCGGCCCGGTGCCGCAGTCGAGGGAGACCCTCGCTCCGAGGTACGCGTCGATGTCGACGCCCCGGAGCAGCACGTTGCGGCGGGTGTGCCGGAGGTCGGCGCCGGCCGGGAGGTGCTCCACGGCCATCAGGGTCACCGCCGCGTTCCGGTGCGCGGGCCGCGCGTAGTAGCGGTCACCGACCAGCCCGAGGCCGTCGCGCACCTCCACCCGCCGGACGCGTTCGTCGTCCGGGCCGGGCGCGGGCCCGTCCGCGGGCCGCCCGGCCAGCCGGTGCGCGGGCGACACCAGCAACTGCAGCACCTCCACCTCGCCCATGCGCCCAGCCTACGGCCCGAGGGGGCCGGGCCCCCGCGCCGTGCGGGCGGCTCATTCGTCCTGGCGCCGCCCGGACCCGTCCTCCTCGGCGGGGGCCCGGCCGTCCGCCGTCTCACCCGCGGTCAGGTGTTCCAGGACCTCCACCAGTTCCTGGCAGGCCTGCTCGACCGAGCGCCGGGTGTTGATCTGCTCGGTGATCACGGCCGACAGGATGAGGGCCGTCAGGGCCATCGCCCCGTTGAAGGCCTGCAGCTTCATCATCACCTCCACCCGGGTGAGCCGGTCGAACGGTCCCACCCGGTCGGTCGCCGCCACCGTGGCCATGACCGACGCGAACAGAGCGCACGCCATGCCGCCCGCCAGCTGGAAACGGAGCGCCGCCCAGATCACCAGGGGGTAGACGAGGTACAGCAGACTCAGCCGGCTGTGCGTGGCGGGTGGCACGACGCAGCAGACGACGACCGCCAGCCCCGTGGCCTCCTTCCAGCGGGTCGGACGCAGCGGCAGGCGGATCCGGGCCAGCAGCAGCACCACCGGGGTGACGATCAGCACGCCCATGGCGTCGCCCACCCACCAGGCCAGCCACACCGCCCAGAAGCCCGCCCATTCCAGCCGGCCGGTGAGCAGCAGCAGGCCCGCGCCCACGGTCGAGCTGATCAGCATCGCGGTGAAGGCGCCCAGGAACACCAGGGCGAGACCGTCCCGCAGCCGGGCGAGATCGGTGCGGAAGCCCGCCCGGCGCAGCAGCAGGTACCCGGCGACCGGCGCCGCCGTGTTGCCGGCCAGGACGCCCAGCGCCGACGGCGACGGGGAGGTGAGGGACAGGATGACGAACAGCGCGCCCAGGGCGATGCCCGGCCAGCAGCGCAGCCCGATCAGCAGCAGGCAGGCGACCGAGACCCCGGTGGGAGGCCAGACGGGGGTGACGACCGCGCCCTCGACGACCAGCTCCCGCAGCAGCCCCAGCCGCCCCGACACGTAGTAGCAGGCGGCGACGGCCGACGTCTGCAGAGCGAGGACGACCGGCTTGCGCGGATGCGGGCTACCCACCACAGCAGCCATGAGACACCGGGGTCACCGGGTCGGCGAGGCGGGAGCCGGGCCGTGCGGCCCTATGGCTGAGGCGCCCGCTCCCGCTCGCCCGCCCCGGGGGACCGGCGCGGAGCGTCCGGTGCGTCGAGCCCGACCACCAGGACGGCGGCGTCGTCGTCGTGCCCCACCCGCCCCGCCCCCTTGATCACGGCGGCGGCCAGCGCGTCCGCGTCCATGCCCGCCACCGCCGCGATGCCCGCGAGCCGCGCCACCTGCTCCAGGCCCTCCTCCAGCCGCATCGACGGCCCCTCCACGACACCGTCCGTCAGCAGGACGAACACGCCGCCCGTGGTGAGTTCGTAGCGGGTCACCGGGTACGGCATGCCCGCCAGCACCCCGAGCGGGGGACCGCCCTCGTCCTCGGTGACGCCGGACGTGCCGTCGGCCGTGGCCCAGACGCACGGCAGATGCCCCGCCCGCGCGCTCTCCAGCACCCCGGCGCACGGGTCGAGCCGCACGAAGGTGCAGGTGGCGAACAGGTCGGAGTTGAGTGCCAGCAGCAGATCGTTGGTGCGGGCCAGCACCTCGCCCGGCTCGCTGCTGACGGAGGCCAGCGCCCGCAGCCCGGCCCGCACCTGCCCCATGAAGGCGGCGGCCTCGATGTTGTGCCCCTGCACGTCACCGATCGACAGAGCGATCCGGCCGTCGCCCAGCGCGAAGGCGTCGTACCAGTCGCCCCCCACGTTCAGGCCCTGGCACGCGGGGGTGTACCGCACGGCCAGGTGCAGCCGGCGTGCGACGGGCAGGTCGCGGGGGAGCATGCCGCGCTGCAGCGCGAGGGCCAGTTCGACACGCGACCGCTGCATCTCGGCCTGCGCACGCGCCTGGGCGGTCAGGGCCCCGAGCCGGGCCAGCAGCTCGTCGCCGTCGCCCGTCGTGCCGGTGCGGGACATGGATCACTCCGGCGAGGGCGGCCACGCTCGATGACGACCCTCGAAGACAAAACACCCAATCGACGTTCATAGGATGATAATCGGGCCGAGGGTCCGGTGACGACTCACGGTTCGCGGACGGCGGCGACCAGCACGACGGTCACGCTGATCAGCAGGGCCCACGCACCGAACTTGTCGATGCCCACCGGTTCCCATCCGTGCTGCTGGTACGGATAGCGCCACGCGCCGACCAGGGTGGCGAGGTTCTCCGCCACCCACAGGAAGAACCCGATCAGCACGAACGACACGGCCAGCGGCAACCGGCGGCGCACACCGCGCACGGTGAACCGTGCCGACGTCCCCGCGGTCACCGCCACCAGCAGCGCGGCCAGCGCCCAGCGCGCGTCGGGCAGCCAGTGGTGGCTGAAGAAGTTGACGTAGATCGCCGCGGCCACCACCGCCGTGGCACGCGGGCGGTAGCGCACGAGTTCCAGGTCGAACAGGTGCCAGGCCCGGCAGACGTAGCTGCCGACCGCCGCGTACAGGAATCCGCCGTACAGCGGCACCCCGGCGAACTTCAGCACGGCGGGTTCCGGATAGCTCCAGGAGCCCAGCGACACCTTCACCAGCTCGAACGCGAGCCCGATGACGTGACAGACCGCTATGACGGCGACGTCCCGGCCGTTCTCCCAGCCGCGCAGCCAGAACAGCAGCGTGAGCAGCACCCCGTAGACGACCAGCAGGTCGTACCGCGCCACCGGGAGGTCGGGCAGCAGGGCGGACACGGCGACGCCGGACAGCAGGGCGATGGCGAAAGCGCAGGCGCGTGTCTGCGTCCACGCGAAGTCGAGGAGGTGGCGGACAACCGGTGCGGCCCAGGTGCCGCCGACGCTGGGAAAGATCATGGTGCCCTGTAGGACGGCCCCTGTCCGCTACCGGTTGCAGCCGGCCTCCGCGGTCGCGGCCGTCGAGCCCCGGGCTGCGGCCACCGCCTGCCGCAGCAGCGCGGACAGCCGCTCATCGGCGTCGGGCGCGGCGCTCAGCACCCGCACGGCGTGTTCGAGCCACCGGCTCCCCGGACCGCGCCACCACAGCAGATCGCGGAGGCGGCCCGCGGGACCGGCCGTCGGGCAGCGGCCGGCCCGCTCCGCCCTGCGGCGGCACGCCCGGCCGTGCCGCGCCAGGGAGCGGGAGGCCGGGCGGACCCGCCGGGCCGCCTCCACCGCCATGGCGACGAGCAGCGGTGCGTGCGCCCGGCCCGCGGGACGGGCGTCGGCGAGCTCGGCGGCCAGCGGCCACAGGGCGAACCGGGCCGTCTCGCCCACGCTGTCGTTGACCGCGCGGGCCAGAGCCGCGAGCACCGGATGCGTACCGGCCGGACTGTCGGTGAACCGGTCACCGGCCAGCAGGGCGGCGGCCTCCATCAGGCAGGCGCCGTCGTCCGGATGCAGATGGGCGAAACGAGCGGGCACCGGGAGGCCGCCCGGCGCCGCGCCGCCCGACGGCTCGGACGAGGGGGGAACGGAGGAAGGGCTCATGACGGCCTCCGGCCGGCCTCACACACCGGTGACGGCGTGCAGGAAGAGATAGAGCGCGGCGGCGGGAATCCCGGCGCCGGGGAACGTGAGCACCCAGGCGGTGACGATGGAACGGGCCACCTGCCAGCGTACGGCCGAGGCCCGCCGGGTGGCACCGGCACCCAGAATGGCGGCGGTGATCGTCTGCGTCGTGGAGATCGGCGCCTTCACCAGGAACGCGGTGGTGTAGAGAACGGCCGCCGCCGCGGTCTCCGCGGCGAAACCGCGCGGCGGGTCCAGGTGCACGATCCGCCGCCCCAGGGTGGTGATGATGCGCCGCCCTCCGCTGTACGTACCGGCGGCCATGACGAGCGCCACGGCGACGATGACCCACACCGGCACGGAGAAGTCGTCCTGCCAGCCCGCCGTGACCAGGGCCAGCACGATGACGCCCATGGTCTTCTGCGCGTCCTGCAGCCCGTGCCCCAGCCCCATCGCGGCGGCCGACACGGTCTGCGCCATACGGAAACGCCGCATGGTGCGCCGGGGGGAGGCGCGGCGGAAGGCCCACAGGACCGCGGTGTGCAGCAGGTAGCCGAGGGCCACGCCGACCAGCGGGGACAGCAGCATCGGGAGGACGACCTTCTCCAGGATGCCGGACCAGTGCACCGTCGCCGAGGCGGCGAGCGCGGCACCGACCAGCCCGCCGATCAGGGCGTGCGAGGAGGACGTCGGCAGCCCCCGCCACCAGGTGAAGACGTTCCACCCGATGGCGCCGAGCAGCGCGCACAGGACCAGCAGCAGGCCCGAGTCCTCCTGCGGGGCGCCGATGATGCCCTTGCCCACGGTCTGGGCGACCTCCGTGCCCAGGAAGGCGCCGAGGAAGTTCATCACCGCGGCCATCGCCAGCGCCACCCGCGGCGTCAGGGCCCGGGTGGAGATCGAGGTGGCGATCGCGTTCGCGGCGTCGTGGAAGCCGTTGGTGAAGTCGAACGTCAGTCCCACGACGATGATCAGCACCACCAGCGTGAGCTCCATGACCGATCACCTTTCGCCGTGCGTCCGCACGCCTCCATCCTGCGCCCCCACGGGCGGAGCGGACCCCTCGACTACGCCACGCGAGGCGTACCCGTCCCGCGGGAACACGGCGCCTCCCCCTTACGGTGTCCGGGTGCGATCTGTGCCGAAATGGGTGCTTCTGTCGTCAGGGTGCGCTCCGGTCGCCCTCGTCCTGGGCTGGCTGGTGGCGGCGTCGCTCCAGGGCTCGCCGTACGATCCGGCCGTCCAGACGATCAGCGTGCTGGCGGCGCCCGGAGCCTCCGGCCACTGGGTGATGACAGCCGCGTTCGTCGTCCTCGGCCTGTGCCATCTGCTCACCGCCTGGGGGCTGCGCCCGGCCGCGCCCCCCGGACGGGTGGCGCTCGCGGCCGGGGGAGTGTCGGCGCTGGCGGTGGCCGTCGTCCCGGCACCGAGCAGCGGTGGCTCGCTCGGCCACGGCTCGGTCGCGGCCGTGGGTTTCACCGTCCTCGCGGCCTGGCCCCTCCTGGCCGCGCGCACCGGCGACGCCGTGCCCTGGGGCCTGCGCCCGCTGCCGTCCCTCGCGGCGACCGGGGTGATGGCGCTGGGCGCGGCCTGGTTCCTGAGCGAACTGCACCTGCACGGAGCGGCCGGTGTGGCCGAGCGCGCGGTGACCACCCTGCAGTCGGTCTGGCCCTTCGTCGTCGTCCTCTCCTGTTTCCGCGCCGTCGGCCGTGACTCCCGGCCCGCCCGGCTGGTACGCCGGTGAGGTGACGCGCGTACGCGGAAAGTGCGGCACAGGCACGCTGCGCGTACGCGATACGAGCGGGACAGGTGTGCTTGACGGTACGGTGGCCGGACCTGGAGGTGTTGCATGTCCGAGCTGTTCGACGCGGTCGACGCGCTGGTCGCGTCCCGCTCCCCGCTGCCGCCGCCGACGGAGCGCAAACGGCTGCGCCAGGCGCACGGTCTGACGCTGGACGAGGTGGCCTCCGCACTCCGGGTGCGGCGGGCGACGCTCAGCGGCTGGGAGGCCGGCCGGACCGAGCCCCGTCCCCCCGAGCGGGACGCCTACGCCCGATTGCTGCAGCAACTCGCCCGCCTCTACCCGGCCGACCCCGGCGAGGTGCCGGCGACGGCCACCACCACCGAGCCGAGGCCTTCCGCCGCCCTCACGGCCGGGCCCGCCCCGGCGCCCAGCCCCGAACCCCCGGCCGCGACACCGGCGGGGGCGAAGCGGCCCACCGCGGCGGCGCCTGTCGCCGGGGAGCCCGGGGCCCGGGAGCCCGGAGTTCCGCCGCTCTCCGCCACGACCCTCACCGCGCCCGGGACTTCCGCGGCGGCGCCTGTCGCCGGGGAGCGCGGCGTGCCGGAGTCCAGCGCTCCGGCGGACGCGGCAGCGTCCCCCGGCGCGGCGGAGCCGTCCAGGACGGCGCCCGACGCCGCGGAGCAGGGGGTGCGAGAGCCCGTCACCGGAGAGCCCTGCGTCCGCAAGTCCGCCGTCGGTGAGCCCGGCGTCCATGAGCCCGGCCCTCCGTCCGAGGTCGTGAAGCCGGCCGGTGGGGCGCGCGGCGTTCCGGAGCCCGTCGTCGCGGAGACCGTCGATGAGGATCCCGCGGTCCCGGTGAGCGCCGCCCCGGCGCCCGGCGTCGCCAAGGGCGCGCCGGCGTCCACCGCCGGGGGGCCCGGCGCGGTGGAGCCCGGCGCGGTGGAGCGCGGACCGGTCGCGCCGAGCCGGGCCCGGCGGGCCGTTCCCGCCTCGCGCGCGGCCGACCGTGGCCCGGCGTCCGCGCCGCGGCGTCGGGCCCCCGCCACGGCACGGGAGGCGAGCTCCGCGCCGTCCGGCGCCGACCGCCGGTTCGAGAACGGCCCGTTGCTCGTGCTCGACGCGGACGGCGACGGCCGCGTCACCGGCTACGGCGTCGGCGGTCTGGTCCTGGACGTTCCCGCCAGGTCGCTCCCCGCCCTCGTCGCCTGGGCGCTGGAGGAAGCAGGCCTCGGGGCGCCGAGGCTGCACGGCTGCGGCAAGGACGCCGACCCGCTGCTCGTCCTCACGGAGGCGGCCGCGCGGCGGTACGGTCTCCCGCCGCGGCTGTCGGACGCCGAGCGGCTCGCGGGACGGCTGCCGGACGGCCACAAGGTCCTCGGCCAACTCGACAGGGCGGACTGGCGGCTGACCCGGCGCGGTTTCGGCCCGTGGGCGCGCATCTACCGCCCGGCCCGCGGCAGCGAGCGGCAGTGCGTGCAACTGTGCCTCCCCTCGTGGGACGCCCTCGACCCCCGCACCTGGGGCGAGGCCGCACGGCTGGGGCCGGCGGAACTGGCCCGGGTGCTGGGCACCTACGCGGCCCGGGTGATGACACCGCGGGGCTCGACGGCCGTCACCGGCCTGGAGCTCATGACCGCCCTCAACCCGCCCACCCGGGCGAGCGAGCCGGACGCGTCGGGCCGACGGCACCGTGAGCACCGCCCCGGATCCCTGGGCGAACACCCCGTCGACTGCGCCCCCTGCGAGGCGCCCGACGGGCACCCGCTCCTGGCCGGCCTGCCCCGCTTCCACCAGCGCGGCCCGCAGGAGATGCTGCTGGAGGAGGCGTACGACTGGGCGCGGGAGCTGACCGACGACGAGTGCATGCGGCGCTACCTGGTCGGCATCGACGTCAACCTCGCCTTCGGCGCCGCCGCCAACGGCGCGGTGGTCGGCCTCGCGGCCCCGCCCGTGCACGTCACCGGCCCCGAGTTCGACCCGGCGCTGCCCGGCGCGTGGCTGGTCGACCTCTCCCACGTCGACCTCTCGCAGGTCCGGCTCGGCGGCCGGTGGCAGCGCCTGCGCGGCGAGTTGCTGCCCAGCCCTTTCACCCCCAGCGGCGAGCGCCCCACCGGCCCCGCCTGGTACGCCACGCCGACGGTGGCCTACGCGGTGGAGCTCGGCTACGCCGTGGCCCCGCGGGAGGCCTGGGTCCGCGAGGAGAAGGGCAGGTTCCTCGACGGCTGGTACAAGCGGCTGCGCGACGCCTACGTCACCACCATGGGCGACCTGGGCGTGTCCGAGAAGCTGCCGCCGCAGCGGTTCCTGGAGGCGATGGAGGGCCACCGGCAGCGCGATCCCGAGATGGCGATGGTCCTGGACGCCGTCAAGTCCACCGTCAAGGGCGGTATCGGCAAGCTCAGGGAGCGCGCGCGTGGCGGCGGCTGGAAGCCCGGCCAGGCCTGGCCGGCCCTGGCCCGTCCGACGTGGCGGCCCGACATCCGCGCGGCCGTCATCTCCCGGGCCCGCGTCAACATGCACCGCAAGATGCTCCACCTCGCCGCGGCGACCGGCCGTTACCCGGCGGCGGTCCTGTCGGACTGCGCGGTCTACGCCGCCGACGGCCCGACCCCGCTGCACGTCCTGCCCTACGATGCCGACGGCAAGACCGTCCCCGGCTCCTTCCGCCTGGGCGTGTCACCCGGCATGGTCAAGCACGAGGGCACCCAGACCACGCTGTGGGCCGAGGAGATGCGCGAGAAGCACGGCGGGGACCTGAACCTCGCCCGCTACATCAAGACCGGCGACGTCACCGCCGGCGACGACGAGTAGGCGGTGCAGCCGATGGACAGGGTCGGGGACGGCCTCGATGCCGCACTGCAGAAGGCGTTCACCCGCCCGATCCCGCGCAGCGCGGGGGCGCGGATGCGGTTTCTGGTCAGGCAGTTGAAGGGGACGGGCCCGGTCGCCCGGCTGCTCGGCGTCTCCCGCCGCACGGTGGAGCGGTACGTCAGGGACCAGCTGCGGCACCCCCGCCCGGACCTGGCCCGGCGGCTGGAACGCGAGGTCGTCCGGCGCTGGCAGCCGAGGGTGCGGGCCAGGGCCAGGAGGACGGCGGTCACGCAGGCCGGGCTCGTCCTCGACACCCGCGCCCGGTTCGGCTACACCGCCGCCCCGGGCACGACCGACGACGCACGCCTGCGGCACCTGACGGTGGCCCTGCCCCCGGAGTACGCGGCACGGCTCTTCGAGGCCAGGGACGCCGGCCGCAGCGAGCAGCAGTTGCGGGACATCGCGGCGCAGGGGCTGCAGGAGATCTACTTCCGGGACCGCGGCCGCCGTGCCCACGGCCTGCTGGTGGAGTTCACGGACGTGGAGCACCTGGAGTTCGACCTGTGAGCCGCCGGCCGGCGTCGGCCGCCGTCCCGAAGTAGTCACCGCCCTTGCGCCGGGCGTCGTCCGTGCCCCAGGCGCGCTCCTCGCCGGTGCTGCGCCGCCGCTGGGCCGGCACCAGCCGGGGTATGTGTTTCGAGCAGTGGACGTACGCCTCCTCGACCTGGACCCGGACCCAGATCTGCGGGCGCCGCCCGGGTACGGGGTCGACGGCGAGGCGCCCCGGATGGCTGCGGCGCATGGTGTCGTCGGGGACGAGTTCGGCCCGGCCGTTGACGTGCAGGCCGATCCGGTCCCCGGCGAAGTCGATCATCAGGAGGCCGACGTGCGGGTTCTCCCGGATGTTGCCGAGCGACGCCATGACGCCGTTCCCGCGGTACTCGGGGTAGGCGAGGGTGGTGTCGTCGAGCACGTGCAGGAACCCGGCCGGTCCGGCCCGGAAGGTGTTGTCGCACTCCCCGTCGCCGTCCGCGGTGGCGAGGAAGAACATCTCCTGCCGGGCCACGAACTGCTGCATGCGTGGATTGAGCCGGTCCAGCACCTGTTCGTCGTAGAACCGGTCGGCGCGGTCGGTGGTTCCCAGCTCCTGCTGGATCCGGTGTTCTCCGTGGCTTCCGGGGCGGTCGGCCCGCTCATCGTCGTACAACGGTCCTCCTGACGGGCATGTCGCATAAGGGCACCCGGCTGGCCGAAAAGACGCCACGGGCCGCGCACAAGAGACTAGAGCAGCCGGGCGGGGCCCGTGTCGGCGGCCGGGGCACGCGAGCCGCACCCACGGCGGGAGGGCGTCCGGCACCGCGCCGGGCAACCGGGGTCGGCCGGGAACCCGGCCGGTTTGTCAGGCGCTCCGCCCTCGCAGCGCCTGGCCCACCGACCAGACCACGGCCACCAGCGGTACGGCCACCACGGCACCGATCACGCCCGCCGCGACGGCCCCGCCGACGACCGCGAGGGCGACCACCACCGGGTGCAGCCGGACGGCCCAGCTCATGACCAGGGGATGCAGTACGTGCCCCTCGATCTGCCCGATGACCACGATCAGCGCCACGACCACCAGGGCGATCAGGGGGCCCTTCGTGGCCAGGGCGACCACGGCCGCGACCGCCAGGGCGATCGGCGAGCCGATGAGCGGGATGAAGGCGGCCAGGAACTCCAGCAGCGCCAGCGGCACCGCGAGCGGAACACCGAGGGCGAACAGCGCGATGCCCACCAGGACGGCGTTGGTCCCGGCCACCAGCAGAATGCCGTGGGTGTAGCCGGTGAACGTCCGCCAGGCGGCCCGGCCGGCCACCGTGACACGCTGCCGCGCGCCGACGGGGAGCTGGTCGCACAGCCACTGCCACTGCCGCTCGCCGGAGTGGGTGAAGAAGACCGCGCAGAACACGGCCAGGGCGAGGACGGTCAGCACCTCCACCAGGCGGCTCGCTCCGCTGAGCGCCGTACTGATGAGGGTGGAGCGGTGGTCGGACAGCAAGGCGCCGATCCGGGACTGCACATCGGCGAAGGCGTCCGCGGGGAGCCGGAACGGGGGCTCCTCCAGCCGGCGTTCGATCCGGTCGATCCCGTCGGCGAACTCCCGCGCCAGTCCGCTGCGCTGGCGTGCCACCGTCTCACCCACCAGGGCCAGGGCACCGAGGACGAGGGTGATGCCGCCGACGAGCGCGACGGTGACGGCGAGCGGCCGGGGCAGGAACCGGGCCAGCACACCGGCCACGGGCCGCAGGACGGCTGCGACGACCAGGCCGAGGAAGACGGCGACGGCGATCCGGTGGAACTGCCCGAGCACCGAGAAGGCCACCCGGACGACGACTCCGACCGCGATGAGCCGCCACGCGTAGGCGGCGGCGGTGCGCAGCAGGGCGGGCACACGAGCGTCCTCACCGACGAGACGCGCGAGCGGCGGAAGGGGCGGTTCGGGAGGCGAGGACATCTCATCCCCCTACCACCGGACGCGACCCGCCCCGCGCCACCGCCGCGCAATTCCCTCGAAGGCCGGTGCCAACCGCCCGTCACCCGGGCAACCGGGCACGTCGGTCCACCTCGGTGACGGGCCGGGCCGGCCGATCACCGGCTACGGATGGTCGTCCCGGGGTCTTCGGCCAGGGCCCCGGCGACGGCCTCGTGCCGCTGGACGCCGACCGCATGGCCACCGGTGCCGGCCCCGCCTGGGCGATCACCGTGCGGAAGGAGTGATTACCTGTCAGTAGGTCGTCGGCCCCGGCGTATTGACTCGTGCGGCGGCAGGGGCGATTCTCGTCGCATCTTGGGCGAGGTCATGACAAACGCGCCGGGTCGTGCCCCGCCGTGCACCCCGCCCTCCCGCTGACCGAGGGACGTGGGTTGTGACCGGAGCCGAACGCCCGTACCGCACACGCAGGAACCTCACCGTCGTGTCGCTCCTGCTGCTCGTGGTGGCCGTCGCACTGGGCCCGACGCCGAGTACGGCGGCCGGGAACGACTGGTGGAACCCCGTCGCGCGGCCCGCGCCGGACTCGCAGATCAACGTCACGGGGGAGCCGTTCACCGGCACCGACGCCCGGGGCGAGGTGCGCGGCTTCGTCGACGCGCACGACCACATCTTCTCCAACGAGGCCTTCGGCGGGCGCCTGATCTGCGGGAAGCCGTTCTCCGAGCAGGGCGTGGCCGACGCGCTCAAGGACTGCCCCGAGCACTACCCGGACGGCTCCCTCGCGATCTTCGACTTCATCACTCGCGGGGGAGACGGCAAGCACGACCCCGTCGGCTGGCCCACCTTCAAGGACTGGCCGGCCCACGACTCGCTGACCCACCAGCAGAACTACTACGCCTGGGTGGAGCGGGCCTGGCGCGGCGGCCAACGGGTGCTCGTCAACGACCTCGTCACCAACGGGGTGATCTGCTCGGTGTACTTCTTCAAGGACCGTAGCTGCGACGAGATGACGTCCATCCGGCTCCAGGCCAAGCTGACGTACGACATGCAGGCCTACATCGACAAGCTGTACGGCGGGCCCGGCAAGGGCTTCTTCCGGATCGTCACCGACAGCGCCCAGGCGCGGAAGGTCGTCGAACAGGGCAGGCTGGCGGTCGTGCTGGGCGTCGAGACCTCCGAGCCGTTCGGCTGCAAGCAGATCCTCGACGTCGCGCAGTGCAGCAGGGCCGACATCGACGAGGGACTGGACGAGCTGTACGCGCTCGGTGTGCGCAGCATGTTCCTGTGCCACAAGTTCGACAACGCGCTGTGCGGGGTCCGCTTCGACTCCGGCAGCCTCGGAACGGCCATCAACGTCGGCCAGTTCCTGTCGACCGGCACCTTCTGGAAGACGGAGAAGTGCGCCGGGCCCCAGGCCGACAACCCCATCGGCAACGCGACGGCGGCCGGTGCCGAGGCGAGGCTCCCGGCCGGCGTGGAGGTGCCGGGCTACGGCGCTGACGCCCGGTGCAACGTCCGCGGTCTGACCGAACTCGGCGAGTACGCCGTACGCGGCATGATGCGGCGCGGGATGATGCTGGAGATCGACCACATGAGCGTCAAGGCCACCGGCCGGGTGCTCGACGTCTTCGAGGCGGCCTCCTACCCCGGCGTCCTCTCCTCGCACAGCTGGATGGACGCGGAGTGGACCGAACGCGTCTACGGACTGGGCGGGTTCATCGCCCAGTACATGCACGGCTCCGAGGGCTTCGTCGCGGAGGCCAGGCGCACCGAGGCCCTGCGCGACAAGTACGGCGTGGGTTACGGCTACGGCACCGACATGAACGGTGTGGGCGGCTGGCCGGCCCCGCGCGGAGCCGACGCCCCGGACAAGGTCGTCTACCCCTTCGAGAGCGCCGACGGCGGGTCCGTCATCGACCGGCAGACCACCGGCGAGCGCACCTGGGACCTGAACACCGACGGAGCCGCCCACTACGGCCTGGTCCCGGACTGGATCGAGGACATCCGCCGGGTCGGCGGCCAGGACGTGGTGGACGACCTGATGCGCGGCGCCGAGTCCTACCTCGACACCTGGGGCGCCTCCGAGAGCCACGAGCCCGCCGCCGATCTCGCCACCGGCTCCACCGTCTCGGCCAGCTCCTCCGAGTGGAGCCTGTTCACGAGCCACCAGCCGCACCGGGCGGTCGACGGCGACCGCCGCACCCGCTGGGCGAGCCACTGGAGCGACGACCAGTGGTACCGGCTCGACCTCGGTTCCGTGCGGACCGTCCGCAGGGTCACGCTCGACTGGGAGCGCGCGTACGCGAAGGCGTACCGCGTCGAGCTGTCCACCGACGGCACCACCTGGCGCACCGCCTGGTCCACGACGGCCGGCGACGGCGGGCTGGACACCGCGAGCTTCGCCGCCGCACCGGCCCGGTACGTCCGCATCCAGGGGCTCGCGCGCGGCACGGGCTGGGGCTACTCCCTCCACGAGGTCGGTGTCCACGGCAACTGACGACCACGCCTCACGGGGCTCTGGAAAAACACTCCGCAAGAAGTGGACGCGTCGTTCATTTAATGCTTATATGGACGCAGCGTCCACTTCTTGCGGAGGAGAAAGCCATGACCAGCACGCCCGCCACCTCCGGCACCACGCCCCGCGTCGCGCTCGTCACCGGCGGCTCCGGCGGCATCGGCAGGGCCGTCGTCGAGCGCCTGGCGGCCGACGGCTTCGCCGTCGCCGTGCACTACGCCGGCAACAAGGCCCGGGCCGAGTCCCTCGTCGAGGAGATCACCACCTCCGGCGGACGGGCCGTCGCCGTCAGCGGTGACGTCGCCGACGAGCACGAGATGCAGGCCGCGTTCGACGCCGTCGAGACGGCGTTCGGCGGGATCGACGTGGTGATCAACACCGCCGGGATCATGGTGCTCGCACCCATCGCCGAGCTGGACCTGGACGACCTGGACCGGATGCACCGCACGAACATCCGCGGCACCTTCGTCGTCGCCCAGCAGGCCGCCCGCCGGGTGCGCCGCGGCGGCGCGATCGTCAACGTGTCCACGTCGGTCACCCGCACCCAGCTGCCCGCCTACGGGGCGTACGTCGCCAGCAAGGCCGCCGTGCAGAGCATCACGCTGATCCTCGCGCGCGAACTGCGCGGCAAGGACATCACCGTCAACACCGTCGCGCCCGGCCCGGTCGCCACCCCCCTCTTCCTGGAGGGCAAGGACGAGGCCGCCGTCGCCGCCTTCGCCAAGGCCACTCCGCTGGAGCGGCTGGGCGAACCGCGCGACATCGCCGAGTCGGTCGCCTTCCTCGCCGGCCCCGCCCGCTGGGTGAACGGCCAGGTCCTCTACACCAACGGCGGCCTGGCCTGACCCCACGAGCACCGCACGGCAGGCCCCCGGCGCACCCCTGAAGGAGCAACCCCATGACATCCGTCGTCCTCGTCACCGGCGCCGCCACCGGCATCGGCAACCTCACCGCCCGCGCGCTCGCCGCCGCAGGCCACACCGTCTACGCCAGCATGCGCGACGTCCGCGGCCGCAACGCCGGGCGCGCCCGGGAGCTGCTGGACCTCGGCCGCCGCGAGGAGCAGGACGTCCGGGTCGTCGAACTCGACGTCCAGTCCGACGCCTCGGCGGAAGCGGCCGTCGCGACCGTCCTGCGGGAGGCGGGCCGCCTCGACACGGTCGTCCACAACGCGGGACACCTCTATGTCGGTTACGTCGAGGCGTTCACCCCCGAGGACATCCAGCACCTGCTGGACATCAACACGCTCGGCATCCAGCGCGTCAACCGCGCGGCCCTGCCGCACATGCGCGCACGCCGCTCCGGCACGCTCCTCTACGTCGGCAGCACCACCTCCGTCGTCGTACCGCCCTTCCTCGGCCCCTACGTGGCGTCGAAGGCCGCCGCCGACGCCCTCGCCCAGGTCACGGCGTACGAGGTGGGTCAGTTCGGCATCGAGACGACCATCGTGATGCCGGGCCCGTTCACCTAGGGCACCGCGCACTTCCCCCACGCCGGTCGCGCCGGCGACGCCGAGCGCACCCGCGCCTACGCCGCGCTGGACCCGATGGCGGCCCGCAACGAGGAGGCCACCGAAGGGCTGTTCCCGCCCGGCGTGGACGCCCATCCCCGGGCCGTGGCCGAGGAGATCGCCCGGGTCCTGGCCCTGCCGGCCGGCACCCGCCCCTTCCGCACCGTCGTCGACTTCAGCCAGGCCGGTGTGGAGGAGGTCAACGCGGTGCTGCGCCGGGCGCAGGAGGAGTTCGTGACCCGTCTCGGCTTCGGCGAGCTCCTGCACGTCCAGGGGGCCGAACCCCTGCGCGCGCCGTGACCCGGAGCCCGGGCCGCGCGGGGCCGGCGCGGCTTCCTAGACTGACCCGTCCCGGAACGAGCGAGGGAGGGACACCGTGACGAAGCAGGCCGAGGGCGCCGCCGGGCGCCCGGCCCGCGGGCGCGGCCGCCGCCCGGCCGACGAGGTCCGCGCGGACGTCTTCCGCGTGGTCGGCGAGGTGCTCCTGACGGAGGGGATCGCCGACCTCACCTTCGAGCGGGTGGCCCGCCTGTCCGGCGTCAGCAAGACGACGCTGTACAAGTGGTGGCCCTCCAGGGGAGCCCTCGCCCTGGACGGCTACTTCCACGCCGTCGAGGAGACCCTGGCCTTCGAGGACACCGGTGACGTCCGCGCCGACCTCACCCGCCAGCTGCTCTCCTTCGCGCACCTGATGACCCGGACACCGGCCGGGCGGGTGCTGGCCGAGCTGATCGGCCAGTCCCAGACCGACGCGGACCTGGCCACCGCCTTCCGCTCCCTGTACTCCTCCGGGCGGCGACGCCTGGCGGGGGAGCGGCTGCTGCGTGCGCGGAAGCAGGGCCAGATCCGCGAGGACGTCGACGTCCAGGTCCTCGTCGACCAGCTCTGGGGCGCCGTCTACCACCGGTTGCTGATCCCGGACGAGCCCGTGACGGACGACTTCGTCCTCGCCCTGGTCTCCAACCTGCTCGACGGCGTCACCCCGCGGCGCGCGCCGGGCTCCTGAGCCACGACTCCCCGCCGCCGGGTCAGGAGGTCGCGCGGACCGCGTCGCGGATCAGCTCCGCCACGTCCTTCGGCCGGGAGAGGGCGACGGCGTGCGAGGCACCGTCGAGCTCGACGACCGTCGCACCGGCCCGCTTCGCGCCGAAGCGCTCCACCTCCGGGTTGATCGCCTCGTCCGCCCCGGCCACCAGCGCCCAGGACGGCTTGTGCTTCCACGCCGCGGCCGACGCCGTCTCCGTGAACGTCGAGGCGGCCAGCGGACGCTGCGCCACCGCCAGGACCTTCGTGACGGACGGCGGAACGTCGGCGGCGAAGACGGCGGGGAACGCCCCGGCCTCGATGGTGACCTCGATCGCGCTCCCCCCGCCGTCGGCCGGGTACGTCCTCTCCTCGAGGCTGCCCACCAGCGGCGAGAGCGGGAAGCGCTCCTGCAGCTCGCCCAGGCTCTCGCCCTCCTCCGGTATGTAGGCGGCGACGTAGACCAGGCCCACGACGTTGTCCGCGGTACCGGCGACGGAGATGACGGCACCGCCGTAGGAGTGGCCGACCAGGACGACCGGGCCGTCGATCTGCGAGGCCTGCGAGGCGATGTACGCCGCGTCGGACGCCAGCCCGCGCAGCGGGTTGGGCGGTGCCACCACGGGGATGCCGTGGTTCTGCAGCTCCGCGATGACGCCGGACCAGCTGCCGGCGTCCGCGAAGGCGCCGTGGACGAGCAGGGCGGTCGGAGTGGTGGCCATGGGGGTGCTCCCTGGAACGGTCGGGCCCGGAGGGCCGGGTCAGCGGGTGTGCAGCGCGGCGTGGAGGACCGCGGAGGCCTGGCGGATGGCCGCGCCGGCGGCGTGGGTCTCGCGCAGGGCGTTGAGCATCACGAAGTCGTGGATGACGCCCTGGTAGCGCACGGCCGTGACGGGTACGCCCGCCGCGCGGAGCTTGTTCGCGTAGGCCTCGCCCTCGTCGCGCAGCACGTCGGCCTCGGCGGTGATCACCAGGGCCGGGGGCAGGCCGGTGAGCTGCTCGGTGGTGGCGCGCAACGGCGACGCGGTGATCTGCGCCCGCTCGGCCTCGTCGGTCGTGTACTGGTCCCAGAACCACCGCATGCCGTCCCGGCGCAGGAAGTAACCGGTGGCGAACTGGTGGTAGGAGCCGGTGTCGAAGCTCGCGTCGGTCACCGGGTAGAACAGCACCTGCTGGACGAGGGGGACGTCGCCGCGCTGCTTCGCCATCAGGGTCAGGGCGGCGGTCATGTTGCCGCCGACGGAGTCACCGGCCACGGCGAGCCGCGCACCGTCCAGGTTCCTCGACGCGCCCTGGGCCACGACCCACCGGGCGACGGCGTAGTTCTGCTCGATGGCGACGGGGTAACGGGCCTCGGGGGAGAGGTCGTACTCGGGGAAGACCAGGGCCGCGTGCGCGCCGACGGCGAGTTCGCGGACCAGGCGGTCGTGGGTGTGGGCGTTGCCGAACACCCAGCCGGCCCCGTGGATGTAGAGGACGACCGGCAGGGCGCCCTCGGCGCCGGCGGGCCTGACGATCCGGGCGCGGACGCTCCCGGTCGGACCGCCGGAGACGGTGATCCACTCCTCGTCGATGGCGGGCTTGGCGATGTCGCCCGACTGCACCTCGTCGACGGCCTTGCGGCCCTCGGCCGGGGCCAGGTCGAACAAGTAGGGCGGGTTGGCGGTCGCCTCGGCGAACGCGGCCGCGGCCGGTTCCAGAACCGGCTTCACCGGCTCGAAGGTGTGGGACATGCGAACTCCTGGGACTCTCTGCTCGCCGGCGTCTCCGGCGCGGCGGCCCGCCCCGGCAGCGAAGGTCCGCCGGGCCGTCCGCGGCCACGCTAGGTCCGCGAGGCCCGGTGGCCTTGCCCGCCCGCGCACGGCCTCTGCTCCCCCCGCGCACGGCCCGGCCTCCCGGGCCGGCGGGCGGCCGCACGAACGCCTCGCCGGCACGGCCCCCGGGTGCCGGTCGCACGAGACCGGTGACATTGCCGGTGCGCGCGCGGTGCCCGGTCCCCGACAGTGGCGGGGCCAGCCCAACGGCGGTGCCCGCCCCGCGGGCGCGCGGCGGACGCCCCAGGTCCCGCGTGCCCGCGGCCGGGCCCCCCGCCACGACAGAGAGGACGACTCGTCGTGCACCTCCACCCCCACACCGCATCCCGCACCGGCGGCTCCCAAGGGCGCCGGGCCGGACGCCGGACCGGGCGACTCGCCGCGGCCGCCGCGACGCTCGCCGTCGTCGTCGGCCTGGGCCCCCTGACCAGCCCGGGCGCCCACGCCGCCGACAACCCCTACGAGCGCGGCCCGGCTCCCACCACGTCCAGCATCGAGGCCAGCCGCGGCCCGTACGCGGTGTCGCAGACGTCCGTCTCCTCGCTGTCCGTCACCGGATTCGGCGGCGGCACCATCTACTACCCGACCAGCACCAGCGACGGCACCTTCGGCGCGGTGGCCGTCTCACCCGGCTACACGGCCTACGAGTCGTCCATCGCCTGGCTCGGACCGCGCCTGGCCTCGCAGGGCTTCGTGGTGTTCACCATCGACACCCTCACCACGCTCGACCAGCCCGACTCCCGTGGCCGCCAGCTGCTGGCCGCCCTGGACTACCTGACCCAGCGCAGCTCGGTGCGCGGCCGCGTCGACGCCTCCCGCCTCGGCGTCATGGGCCACTCGATGGGCGGTGGCGGCAGCCTGGAGGCCGCCAAGTCGCGCCCGTCCCTGCAGGCGGCGATCCCGCTGACGCCGTGGAACCTCGACAAGAGCTGGCCCGAGCTCACCACGCCGACGCTGATCGTCGGAGCCGACGGGGACACCATCGCCCCGGTCTCCTCCCACGCCGAGCCCTTCTACTCCAGCCTGTCCTCCTCGCTGGACCGGGCCTACCTGGAGCTGAACTCGGCGACCCACTTCACGCCGAACTCGTCGAACACGACGATCGCGAAGTACAGCATTTCCTGGCTCAAGCGGTTCATCGACAACGACACCCGCTACGAGCAGTTCCTGTGCCCGCTGCCCCGCCCGAGCCTGACCATCGAGGAGTACCGGGGCAACTGCCCGCACGGCTCCTGACCGTCCCGCGCCCCGGGCCGCGGAGCCGCGGCGGCGACGGGGACCGGCGGCGGACGCGCCCGACGCGTCCGCCGCCGGTGTCGTGCCGGGGCACGGCCAGGACGGCCGGTGGTTGGGCCGGGGCACAGTCCGTCCACCGGGCGTCACCCGGCGGCCATCCGGCCGTTCTCGGCAAACCCGCAGGTGCCGACGGGGTTCCGCACGTCTCACAGCCCGGACGTCAGGCTTCCGGTCTTCCTTACGCGCAAGTAACCTCCTTGGGGTGACGGGAGACAGAAGCTGGGTGCGCACGGCTCTCCGTGCGGGGAGCCCGCACGGACGGGACACCGCCCGGCCGGCCGCCGGGACCCGCGGCCACGCCGAACTCGCGCGCGGCGAAAGGCAGTTGTACGACGGGCCGGTGGGTGACGCGCGCGAGTCCCTGCTGCTGGCCGCGGCCCTGCTGGCGGCCGACGCCCCGGATGAAGCGGAGAAGGCGCGCCTCTTCGCGGCGGACGCCGCGTGGGCGTCGGGCGACGCCCCGGCCTGCCTGGCCATCCTCGACGGCACGGACGCCGCGGCGGTCCGGGTCTCCGGCCACGCGACCGCGGACACCGTTCCCGGCATCGCCCCGGCCGGCGCCCCCGCCGTACGGGCCGACGCTTCGCCACTGACACGAGCCACCACCGCTCCGGGCCCGCGGCCCGAGGCCGCGGCCGGGGCGCCCTGCGGAGGGCCGGACCCGGCTGGGAACGGACCGGCGGCCGGTGGAGGCTCGGACGTGTCCGCTGCCGGGCCGGAGCCGTCCGCCGGTGAGACGGCACCCCGCGAGTGCCCACCGGCGCCCGGCGGTCGGCCGGGCCGGTCCGATGGCGGTCCGGACCCGACGCACGGCGGACCCGGCCCGTTCTGTGGTGGACCCGATCGGTTTGGCGGTGGGTCCGATTCGCTTAACAGTGGACCGAGTTCGCATGGCGGTGGACCCGGTCGTCTCGGTGGTGGTTCCGACTCGTTCGGCGGCGGACTCGGCCCGCACGGCGGTGGACCCGATCGGCTTGGCGGCGGGCCCGGCCCGTTGGGTGGTGGGTCCGGCCCGTTGGGCGAGTCGCGCCCGGGCGATGGTGGCTCAAGCCCGCTGGATGGCGAGTCGGGGCCGGGCGGTGTCGGTCCAGGACCGGGAGCGGATGGGGCAGGACCCGGAGGGGATGGGTCAGGGGTCGGCGGGGATGGATCAGGAGTCGGCGGGGATGGGCCAGGGCCGGCATGGCCCCGTGATCCGTTCGTCCGGGACTACCGCGACGGTATGCGCGCCCTGCTCGCCCTGCGGCCCGGGGAGGCCGTCGGGCCGCTGCGGCGTGTGCTGGAGCGGGCGTGGGGCGACGGTAGGCCGGAGCGGCTGCTGCGCGCCGCCGCGGCTGCCCTGCTGCTCGGGGACGTCCACACGGCCCGTGCCGTGGGGGCCCGGGCCCTCGCGGCCGCCCGCAACGCCGAGTGCACCGCGTCCGAGGCGCGGGCCCTGGAGTACCTCGCCTACGCCGAACTGCGGGCCGGCCGCCACGCGCAGGCACGCGGCCACGCGGAGGAGGGCGTGCGCGCTGCGCTGGCCGCGGGCCGGCGCAACACCGCGGCGAGCCACCACGCGATGCTCGCCCTGGCCGCTTCGATCGAGGGGGACACCGCCGCGGTCTCCGGACACGCCGCGGCCGCCCTGCGCACCGCCCGCCGCCACGGCCTGGCCCAGGCGGCGACCCTGGCCGAGTGGGCCATCGCCCGCGCGGACCTGGCCCGCGGCCGCCCCCTGGACGCCGCCGACCGGCTCGGCCCGCTCGTCGGGCCGGGCCCCCGGCGCGGACACTTCGCCGTCTGGATGCTCGCCGTGCCCTGTCTCGTGGAAGCAGCGGTGCTCGCCGGGCAGCCGGAGGACGCCCGGGGCGTCGTCGCGGACCTCGCCCGGTGGGCGGCCTTCGGCGCCGACCCGCACGCGCCCGCCCAGCTCGCCCGCTGCCGCGCCCTGCTCGCCGCGGACGAGGGCGAGGCCGACGACCTCTACCTGCGCGCGCTCGCCCTGCACGACGCCTCGGGCGGCGACTTCGAGCGAGCCCGCACGGAACTGCTGTACGGCAGGTGGCTGCGGCGGCGCCGCCGGCTGCGGGAGGCCCGTGCCCGGCTCGGAGCCGCCCTGGTCGGCTTCGAACGCTGCGGCGCCGCCGCCTGGGCCGACCAGACGCGCGGCGAGCTGCGCGCCAACGGGGCCGCGTCCGGGACGGAACCGGCCGGAGGGCTGTCACGGCTGACGCCGCAGCAACTGCGGATCGCCCGCCACGTGGCCGAGGGCGCCACCAACCGGGAGGTCGCCCAGCGGCTGGCCGTCAGCACCCGCACGGTCGACTACCACCTGCGCAACGTCTTCGCCGTGCTCGGCGTGCGCTCCCGCGTCGAACTGGCCCGCATGGTCGACCAGGAGAGCCGCTGAGCCGTCGCCGATCACCCCGGCCCGACCGAGAAGAGTGCCGCACGACCCTGGGGACCGACCGGACGGTATGCCATTCTTCGTTAGCAGGACCGTAGGGGTGACGAGGGCCGTCCGCGCGGCGCACCCGCCGGACGCCGCCGTGTCCGGCGGGCGCCGGGCGCCGCCGGGAGGCCGAAGTTGGGGGAGGACCGCGATGCATCCTGCCGCACGCACACGCACGACGTTCCGCACCGGGCCGACGCCCGTTCCGCAGCCGCGGACACGCCGGATCCGGTCGCTGATCGACGCCGACGCGCTGCGCGTCCTGCACCGGGCGGCCCGCGTCCTGCTCGACGAGCTGCCGGAGCTGACCGACCGGCTGCTGGCGGTCCTGGGCGAGCAGGAACCCGCGTACCGGACCGCGCTGGAGACCGACCACGCCGCCACCTGGCAGGAGGCGCACCGCTCGCTGCGGCACAGCGTGACCTCGCTGCTCGACCCGCGCGGCACTCGCGAGGCCGCCCACCGCTGCACCTGGCGGATCGGCGCCACCCGGGCCGAGCAGGGACTGCCGCTGGACGCCCTGCTGCACGCGTTCCGGCTGGGCGGGTCCCTGGTGTGGCAGCGGCTGGTCGAGGAGACCGCCCGCGCGGAACCCGACGACATCCGCCTCCTGGTGCACGTGGCCACCGACGTCTGGAACTTCGTCGACGAGCACTGCACCCTCGTCGCCGACGCCTACCGGCAGACCGAGCGGCAGCTCGCCTGGCGGCGCGAGAACCGGGTGCGCCTGCTGGCGGCGGCCCTCCTGGACGGCACCAGCAGGATCGCCGACCTGCCCGAGACCGCCGAGGGGCTGGGCCTGCCGGAGCAGGGCCGGTACGCGGTCGTCGCGGTCGCCGGCGTCCGGCCGCAGGGACCCACCGGCCTGCGGGCCCGCGCCCGCGCGTCCGGCACGAGCGCGTACTGGCACCCGGGCCCGGAGGTGGACTACGGCATCGTCCTGCTCGGGGAAGCGGGGGACGGGCAGGACGACCGGGACCCGGCCTCGGCGCTGGAGCTGCCCGGGGACGGGCCGGGCGGCGGCTGCCGCATCGGCGTCGGCAGCGCCGTGACGGGACTGGCCTCGGTCGGTGACGCCCGGCGCCTGGCCGATCTGGCCCTGAGCATCTGCCCGCCCGAGGGCGGCACGGTCCGGCTCGCCGAGCATCTGCCCGAGGCGCTGGTCGTCTCCTGCCCCGAGCTCGGCGCGACCCTCACCGAGCGGGTGCTCGGGCCCCTGCTGCGGCTGGAACCGGCCGACCGGGACGTCCTGCTGGACACCCTCGTCGCCTGGTTCGCCTCCGAGGGGTCCGCCCAGCGCGCCGGTGAGCGGCTGTACTGCCACCGCAACACCGTCCTGAACCGGCTGCGCCGCTGCGAGCAGCTCATCGGGCGCTCCCTGGCGCGCCCGCTCGACGTGGTGGAGATCGGCCTCGCCCTCACGGCGCGCCGCCTCCTGCCCGGCTGACGGCGGCCGCCGGCCCCCGGCTCTCCTGCCAGCCACGGCGGGGAGGCGGCCCCGCTGCGCGGCTCACAGACGTCGCGCTGCGCGGCTCACGGGCGTCGGCACCCGCCGCCCTGGCCCACGCCGTCGACGGACACCGCCCCGGCAGGGTCGGCGGAGGCCGCACCACCGTGGCGGGTGCCGGGCCGGGTTCGGCAGAACGCCGGCGACCCCCGGCCACCCCCTGACCGGCCCCCGGCCATCCCCTGGGCGGCCCCCGGCTATCCCCTGGGCGGCTCCCGCCACCCCTGACCGGCCTCCGCCACCCCCTGGGCGGCTGGGCAGCCGCACAATCCCCGCCGACCCGGGTTGGGACCGCGCAGCCACCCGGCGCGAACACCTGTACCGCGTGTCCGCGCCCGTGCTGTCGTGGGCTGCCCTTCCCCCGACGCACCCGTGCCCGACGGCACGGACCCGAGGAGCCGTGATGCCCGAAGCACCACCGGACGAAGAGCCCGCCCTGCGCGTCGAGGGCCTGGACGTGGCCTACGGCCGCGCCCTGTCCGCCCTTCGGTCCGTGACCCTGACCGTCCCGCACGGCGCGGTCGTCGCGCTCCTCGGCGCCAACGGCGCGGGCAAGACGACCCTGCTGCGGGCGGTGTCGGGCACCCTGCGCCTGCACCGCGGCGCGATCACGGCCGGCCGCATCCGCTACGGAAGCACCGAACTCGACGGACGCGACCCGGTGGCCGCGGTGCGCGCCGGAGTCGTCCAAGTACCCGAAGGGCGGCGGGTCTTCGCCGGGCTCACGGTCGACGAGAACCTGCGCACCGGCGGCCTCGGCCTGGGACGCCGACGACCGGACCAGGTCGCGCAGGCCCGGGACCGGGTGTTCGCGCTCTTCCCGCGCCTCGCCGAACGCACCCGGCAGGCCGCGGGCCTGCTCTCCGGCGGCGAGCAGCAGATGCTCGCCATCGGCCGCGCCCTGATGGCCGCGCCGCGCCTGCTGCTGCTCGACGAACCCTCCCTGGGCCTCGCCCCGCAGATGGTCCACCGGATCGCCGAGGTCGTCCGCGAGATCAACGCCCAGGGCACCGCGGTGCTGCTCGTCGAGCAGAACGCCGGGATGGCGCTGTCCCTCGCCGACACCGCCCACGTCCTGGAGGTCGGCGAGGTCCGGCTCTCCGGCCCGGCCGACGAACTCGCCCGCACGGACGCCGTGAAGCGGCTCTACCTCGGCGAGACCACCGAAGACACCGCGACGACCAGCACCGACACCGCGCAGACCACCGGAAGAACCGAGGGGCAGGGAGCCGCGTGACCGTCCGCACCACCGCACCACCCGAACTCACCGTGACGGACGTGACCGTCCGGTTCGCCGGGCTCACCGCCCTGGACGCCGTGTCGTTCACCGTCGCCCCGGGCTCCGTCCACGCGCTCATCGGACCCAACGGAGCGGGCAAGTCCACCTGCTTCAACGTGCTGTCGGGGCTGTGCCGCCCGGCCACCGGCACCGTACGCCTGGGCGACGCCGACCTCACCCGGCTCGCCCCGCACCGCATCGCCGCCCTCGGCGTCGCCCGCACCTTCCAGAACATCGTCACCACCCAGGGCACGGTCGCCGACAACCTGATGCTCGGCCGCCACGCCCTGTCCCGGGCCGGGTTCGCCGCGAGCGCCCTGCGCCTGCCGCACGCGCGGCGCGAACAACGCGTCCATCTCGACCGTGCCCGCGAGATCGCCGAACTCACCGGCCTGGCCGCGCACTTCGACCACCCCGTGGCCCTGCTGTCCTACGGCGACCGCAAGCGCGTGGAGTTCGCCCGCGCCCTGTGCCTGGAGCCCAGCGTCCTGCTGCTCGACGAGCCGGTCGCCGGGATGAACGCGGCCGAACGCGCCCGCACGGTGGAGGTCGTGCACGCCGTGCGCGCCGAACTCGGCCTGTCCGTCGTGCTGGTGGAGCACGACATGGGACTGGTGATGCGGCTCGCCGACGAGGTCACCGTCCTCGACTTCGGCCGCGTCATCGCCCACGGCACCCCGGACGAGGTCCGCGGCGACCCCGAGGTGCTGCGCGCCTACCTCGGCACCGGCTCCGCGCGGGAGGGAGCGGCATGACGGCCTTCCTGGACAACGTCTTCAACGGCTTCGCCCTCGGCGCGGTCTACGCCCTCGTGGCCCTCGGTTTCGTCATCATCTTCAAGGCCTCCGGCGTCATGAACTTCGCCCACGGCTCCCTGCTCCTGCTCGGCGGCTACCTCACCGCCGTACTCCACGACGACCTCGGCTTCCCCGGCGCCCTGGCCCTGTCCGTCCTGGTGACCGCGGCCGTGGCCGGCGCCATGGACCGCTTCCTGCTCCAGGCCGGCGGCGGGGCCGACCCGCACGCCGCCCACGTGCAGACCATCGTCACCATCGGCGTCGACATCCTCATCCTCACCGACCTGTCGCGGCGCATCGGCGGTGACCTGCTCTCCCTGGGCGACCCGTGGGGCGACTCCGTCAGCGGGCTGGGACCGGTGACCGTCGCGGACAGCCGCATCGCCGCGATCGTGGTCTCCACCCTGGTCATCGCCGGTGTCTTCGCCCTGTTCCGCCACACCTCCTGGGGCCTGTCGCTGCGTGCCTCGGCGGAGGACGTCGAGGCGGCCGCCCTGATGGGCGTGCGACTGGTCCGCATCCGCACCCTCGCCTGGTGCCTGGCCGGCGCGCTCGCGGCCCTGGCGGCGGTCTTCCTCGCCGCGTTCCCCGCGCCCGGCCTGGAGCGCACCACCGGCCAGATCGCCCTCAAGGCGTTCCCGGCGGCGATCCTGGGCGGCATGGCCTCGCCGCCCGGTGCCCTCGCGGGCAGCCTGCTGATCGGCATGACCGAGGCGCTCGTCGCCGGCTACCAGTCCGACCTGCACGTCCTCGGCGAGGGCTTCGGCGACGTCGCTCCCTACGCGGTGATGGTGCTGGTCCTGCTGGTGCGGCCGACCGGCCTGTTCGGCGGAAAGGCGGCGGTCCGTGTCTGACCGGCTCTCCGGAATCCGCGTCGGCACCGCACGCGTGTGGTGGACCCTCGCCGCCGTCACCGTCCTGTGCGCGCTGCCCTTCTACCTCGACGCGTTCTGGCTGCGCATCGGCCTGTTCTCGATGGCGGCGGCCGTCGGCGCGGTGGGCCTCGGTCTGCTGTCCGGCACGGCGGGCCAACTCTCCCTCGGCCACGCCTTCTTCCTCGCCGTGGGCGCCTACGGCTACGTGTGGCTGGCCGGCGAACCCGGCCCGGGGCTGCCGACCGCCGTGGCCGCCGTGCTCGCGGTCCTGCTCGCCGGGGCGGCCGGCGGGCTGTTCAGCCCCGTCGCCGGCCGGGTGCGCGGTGTCTACCTCGGTGTCGCCACCCTGGCCCTGGTCTTCCTCGGACACCACGTGCTGCTCACCGCGGACTCCGTCACCGGCGGCTTCAACGGCCGCTCCGTGCCGCCGCTGGAGCTGGGCGGCTTCTCCTTCTCCGCGGACTTTGAACTGACCCTGCTGGGCGTGCCGTTCGGCGCCGAGGAACGGCTGTGGTACCTGGGGCTCGCCCTGTTCGCGGTCACCTGGTTCACCGCCCGGGGCCTGCTGCGCGGCCGTCCCGGGCGCGCCCTGGTGGCCCTGCGCGACAGCGAGACCGCCGCCGCCGTCATGGGCGTGGACGTCTCCCGCTACCGCTCGGCCGCCTTCGTCGTCTCGTCGATGTACGCCGGCCTCGCCGGGGTGATGATCGCCCTCTCCTTCCGCCGCGTGGTGCCCGACTACTTCGGCCTCGTGCTGTCGGTGGACTACCTCGCCATGATCGTCATCGGCGGTCTGGGGTCGGTCGCCGGAGCCACCGCCGGTGCCGTCTTCGTCACCGCGCTGCCCCTGCTGATGACCCGCTACGCCGACCAGCTTCCCCTCGTGGCCGCCCCCGGCACCACCGGCGGCACGATCGGCCCCACCGAGGCCGCCCGCTACCTCTACGGAGCGGCCATCGTCCTGATCCTGCTGTTCGCCCCCGACGGCCTGCACGGCCTGTTCCGCCGCCTGCGCGCCCGCCCGGGCCGTCGCCCGCCCGCGGCCGCCACCTCTCCGACACCCTCACCCGCGCCGTCCGCACGAGCCAAGGAGCCCACCCCGTGAACCCCACGCACCGCCCCGCGCACCGCGTACGCCCCAGGACGCTCCTGGCGACGGCCCTCGCGGCCCTGCTGCTCACCGCCACCGGATGCAGCTCCAAGGCGGACTCCTCCGGCAGCACCGGCGACGGTGCCGACGGCGTCAAGTCCGGACCCGGGGTGACCGGCAAGACCATCAGGCTCGGCGCCCTCACGGACCTCACCGGCCCCTACGCCACCCTCGGCAAGAGCATCGTGCAGGCCCAGCAGATGTGGGCGGACGAGGTCAACGCCCGCGGCGGCATCTGCGGCCGGCGCGTCGAGATCGTCGTCAAGGACCACGGCTACGACGTCCAGAAGGCCGTCACCGCCTACGCCGACCTCTCGGCGGACGTCGTGGCGCTGCCCCAGGTCATCGGCTCGCCCGTGATGGCCGCGCTGCTCGACGACATCGAGCGGGACAAGGTGCTCACCTTCCCGCAGGCCTGGGCCGCCTCCCTGCTCGACCGGGACTCCGTCCAGGTCCTGGGCACCACCTACGACGTCGACATGATCGCCGCGGTCGACTTCCTCACCCGCACCAAGGGCCTGAAGAAGGGCGACACGATCGGCCACGTCTACTTCGAGGGCGACTACGGCGCAAACGCGCTCGAAGGCTCCCAGTGGGCCGGGAAGAAGGCCGGCGTCAAGGTCGTGGGACAGAAGATCAAGGCGACGGACACCGATCTGTCCGCGCAGGTCTCCGCGCTGCGCAAGGAGGGCGTGAAGGCGATCCTGATCAGCGCCGGACCGGCCCAGACCGCGTCCCTGGTCGGAGTCGCGGCCTCGCGCGGCCTGAAGGTGCCCGTCGTCAGCAGCGCCCCCGGCTACGCCCCGCAGTTGATGAAGACGCCGGCGGCCCCCGCCCTGGCCGCCCTGCTGAACGTGGTCAGCGCCGCGCCCGCGGTCAGCTCCGACCTGCCCGGGGTGCGCAAGATGGTCGCCTCCTACCAGAAGAAGTACCCGGGCTCCCTCGTCGACTCGGGCGTGCTGTCCGGCTACAACGCCGCCCAGCTGCTGGGCAACGACCTGAAGAAGGCCTGCGAGGGCGGCAGTCTCGCCCGCGAGGACGTGGTGAAGGCCCACCGCTCGCAGTCCGCGGTCGACGTCGGTCTCGGCACCGCGCAGAACTTCTCCGACAAGGCGCGGCCCGCCAGCACCTCGACGTACGTGCACAAGCCGGACGCGAAGGCGGTCGGCGCCGCGGTGAACGTGGAGGAGGCGCACACCGCGCCGGGCGTCGAGGAGTACCTGGCCTCCCGGACCCGGTGACCGGCGGGGCCGGGCCCGCACGGCGGCCGCGGAGACACCATCCGCGACCGCCGCGACCGATCCGGCCGCCCGACCGTCCCGGCCGCCCGGGACGACCCTGAAAGGGCCCCGCCACCCGCGATCGCGTTCAACCGCTGCGCGGATCCCAAGCGCTCGCCGGACGGTGGCCCCGGGCGAGCGCGAGACGGCTGCGCGTAGGCGCGTCCGGGAAGACCGGCGGGTGCTCGGCCGGGGCGGCCGTCTCCTCGTCGCCGGCGGACGCGAGGACGTCCCGGGCGGCCGGGACGGGGCAGACGTCGTGCCCCCGGCGGCCGGATCCGCCGCGACCTCGGGATCGCATTGCGGCCGACAAGCCGCGCCGCGAGCGGTCTGGTGCCGGTCGCCAGACCGCACCTCGTCACCTCGTCACCTCGTCACCTCGGGGCGGCGGATCCGCACCGGCGCCGCAGACGTCATCCGGCCCCCGGCTCTGTAGGGTGGACACAAAGGCCTGGCCCACGACACGACGCCTACGAGGGGCCGACGGCCACCTGGAGGAGCACGCGGTGACCTCTGACAACGCCCACGACAACGCTTCCGTCGGTGCCTCCGTCATGGAGTGGCTCCTGGAGACGCAGTCGCTGGAGGAATTCCTGCAGTCCCTGGCCGACGCGGCGCTGGAGCTCTCCCCCGCCGAGGGAACCGGGGTGACGATCGAGCGCGACCACCGGCCCGTCACCGTGGTCAGCGCGGGCCCGCCGGCCCCCAAGCTGGACGAGAGGCAGTACGGCCAGGACGACGGCCCCTGCCTGCAGGCCGCGCGCACCGGCGAAGAGGTCATCGTCAAGGACATGCTCACGGAATCGCGCTGGGGCGACTACCCGGCCTACGCCGCGGCGTGCGGAATCCGTTCCTCCGTCTCCCTGCCGATCGCCGCCCGGACCCACACCGTCGGGGCGCTCAACATCTACGGCGGCCCCGCCCACGCCTTCGACGGCGCCGACCTGGGTGCCCTGCGCTCCCTGGCCGCCCAGGCCACCGGGGCGATCGCGCTGGCACAGCGCATCGCCGACGCCGAGGCGTTCGCCGAGCAGATGCAGCGGGCGATGCAGTCGCGCGGCGTCATCGACCAGGCGATGGGGGTGGTCATCGGCCAGCGCGGCTGCACCGCGGACGAGGCCTTCGCCATCCTGCGCTCCGCCTCCCAGCACCGGAACATCAAGCTGCGCGACCTGTGCACGGAGCTGATCACCAACCTCACCGGCCGCCCCCCGCACGACCCCGACCTGCGCCCCCGCCCCTGACCCGCCGCGCACCCACCCCACCGTCACGTCCCCATGGCACCCCCCGGTCCCGCGGCGCGGGCGTGTACACACCACTCCTCTCTGCGCGCTCGGCACCACCGCGGACACCCTGGTCGCCGCGCTGGACGACGCCGACGTGCTCGCGGCGGAGGTGTGCCGTGCGGTCGCCCGGTGGCCGGTACGGCGATCGCGCCGCGGCGGGAACCGGGCCGGTCCCGGCCGACGGCGTGAGCCCGGCCGGGTGCGGGACCGGGCGCGGTCCGGGTTTCAGCCGAACCGCTGGATGCGTGGCGCGAACGTGTTCTCCGGCCCGGCGGCGCGACCGACCGACCACACCGTCTCCGTGCCCGGCACCGGTGTCAGATGCAGCACCTGTGAACGGCCCTCCCCGGTCACGGCCGGTTCGCCGTACTCGGTGAAGGACTCTCCGTTCCAGGCGAGGAAGTCCGGTCCGGGCACGAGCGGGGGTGTGCTGCCCGGCGGGCCCCACTTCTGCGAGCGGGACACCGCGACCCAGGCCAGCGAACCGGACGCGGCCGGGGCCAGCGAGCTGACCGAGCCGAAGTCGGCGGGCACGCTCACCCGGTTCCACGCCTGCCCGTCGAAGCGGACCAGCAGGGGCGGGATGGGCCGCCCGGCCGGGCCGCCGATGAACCCGGCCGTTCCGCCCGCCCACACCTCGGTCGGCGAGACGGCCAGCACACTGCCCACGGCCGCCCGCGGGAACCCGTGCACGACCGTCTGCCGCCACTCCCGCCCGTCCCAGTGCGACACGGCGGCTCCCGCGGCGGTGGCGCCCGCGGCCCACACGTCGTCGCCCGCCCGGATGTGCAGGCCGTACACGGACCCCGGCGGCACCGGCACGTCCTGCCAGCTGCGCCCGTCCCAGCGCAGCAGCGCCTGCGCGCCGTCCCGCGAGCCGATCAGCCAGGTCTCGCCGCCGCCGGCGACGGCCCGGGTCAGCACGACACCGCGCGGCGCCCGGCTCTCGTACCAGGCGCGGCCGTCGTACCGGAGCAGGCGGCTGGCGCCCGCCGGGTCACGGCCGACCGCCCAGACGGCGGACGGGGAGGTCCCGGCGACGGACAGCAGCTCCCCCTGCCGGTCGGCCCCGGGCGGGCTCTGCCGCTGCCACGCGGTCCCGTCCCAGCGCAGCAGCAGCGGGAAGCCCGGCGCCTCACGGCCGACGGCGTCGGTTCCCACCGCCCAGGCCCGGTCCGGCCCGAACGCCACGGCGTCGTTCAGGGCGGCCTGGGGGCGCACCTGCTCCGGGACGGGGACGTGCTGCCAGGACCGGGTGTCGGCGGTGGCCGTGCCCAGGTGGGCCACGAGGGTCAGGGCGGCGGCGAGTGCCGCCACGACGAACCGGCGTGTCATGGTCGGTCTCCCCGCCGCTCGCTCATCAGGTTCGGTTTCGAGCCGTAGATCTCGACCGTCCCGAAGGACAGCAGCGAGGACCCGGCCCGGGCCAGCGCACGCGGCCTGACGTCGATCGCGTCCTTTCGCTGCGGGCCGTAGGAGAACGTGGTGCGCGGCCCGTCCACCCGCGCGTACTTCGACTGGAAGGCGCGGTCGCTGCGCACCGGCAGCCACAGCGCGCCGTCGGGGCCGCGCACCAGGGCCCCGGTGGACGCGTCGCCCAGCGGCGGGTGGGTGGTCCGCCAGGCGCGCCCGTCGCCTGTCATCAGGTAGGCGCGGGCCACGCCGTCGGTGTACCGGCTGCCGCCGATCGTGATCCGCCCGGACGCCTCCAGCAGGATGGTGTGCACGTTGCCGTCCGGCGGCAGCGGCACCTTCGCGTCGCGCCACGCCGTGCCGTCCCAGCGCAGCACGGTGGTGCCGGCCGCGGTGTCCGCCCAGGCCCAGGCGTCGGTGGCGGTCCGCGCGGTGACGCCCATGAGGTACAGCACACCGTCCGGGGTGGGCTGACGGGTCCAGCGGGCGCCGTCGTAGTGCAGCACCTTCAGGCCGGTGTCGTCCTCGCCCACCACCCAGGCGGCACCCGGTACGGCGGCGAAGTCCTGGTACGTCCGCAGCGTCTGCGGCAGCGGGACGGTGCTCCATCCTCCCGCCGAGCGGCGCAGGAGTTCCTTCACTCCCGCGTGGTCGCGGAGGAACCACACCTCCTCGCCGACGAACTGCACCGTGCCGAGCCAGCCCGGGTCTCCGGCACCGGGAAAGGACGTCTCCCGGCTCCACGCCGCACCGTCCCAGCGGTACAGCAACGGCCGCAGTCCGTCGTCGGCGTGTTCGTAGCCACTCGCCCACGCCTCGCCCGGCCCGCGCGCGGCGAGGTCGGACACGGTGACCGGCGCTGCCGCGGCGGGTGGCACCGGCAGCGCGGACCAGCCGGGCGTGACCGCCGCGGCGGGCGACACGAACGCGGCGCAGACGATCACCAGGCAGAGCACAACCGCACGGAGAGCGTTCACGGGACCCCCACAACGCGAAGGCCGCACACGCTAGGGGCGTCACCCCCGCCGTGAACAGACGTCATCCGGCCGAACAGGACAGGCGTACGGGAACACCGGAATCCGGCCCGTGCATCGTCCCGCCCCCGCCGTGCCGGTGCCCGGGCCGACCGAGCGGGTGAGTGAGTGCATAGGATGCGATCCCATGTCGAAGCCTGACGAGCTGATCGTTGCCATCGCCTCCCTGGTGGAGTCCGGGCAGAGCAATCAGATGTCCCTGACGGTGGTCACCGGTGGTGCCGTCATCACCGGTCGCCTGGCCCCCGAAGCCGTGTGGCGGCAGCGGGTGTCGGAGGTGCTGACGGACTCCGCCCGTCTGCGTGAGTTCTCCGCCGTGTTCGCCCCCGAGAGGAAGGAGGGGCCGACGGACGGGCCGCCCACCCACCTGCACTTCCACGTCGCCCGCATCCTGCAGGGCACGGTGGGCATCCCGGAGACGGGCGGGATGTACCGCGTCGCGATCGAGGACGTCAGCGCCTGGACGGTGGGCGACTTCAGCTACTCCGACCAGTCGCCCCGATGACCCGCTGAGCCGTCGTCGTACCGGGGACGGTACGGCAGTCCGGTGAGCGCCCGGCCCGGTACCGGGCCGGGCGCTCACGACACGAGGCGCGCGAGCTACCGGGACAGCTCCAGGTCGAGGTGCCGGGACAGCGCGCGCAGGAAGTCGGGCGCGTCGAAGGCCTCCCCGGCGGAGACGACACCGACGGCGCGCGTCCGTCCGGTCAGGACACGGTCGAGCGCCTCCACGACGAGGGGTGCGGTGACGGCGTAGATGTCCCGGCCGCGGGCCACGGCACGCCGTTCGGCACCGCCCGCGCGGACCACCACGTCCACCAGGAAGGTCTGGGCGGACCGTCCGTGCGCGTCGACCGGGGCCGGCGCCGGGGTGTCCGGGGCCGCGAGGTCGCGGGCCGCCTCGACCGTCATGTAGGTGCACACGGCGGGGACCGGCAGGTGGCTGGGGATGGTGACGACGTCGGCCATGGTGAACTCCCCGATGACGGCACGGGGACCCATCGGCCGGGGGAAGTCCCACTCCAGGACCGGCGGGGCGTCGTCGCGGTACTCCAGGCGCCCGCCGGTGTAACGGATGCGCCGGCCGTCACGGCGCCGGCGGGAGACGGCGCCCGAGGTGCGGGTGCCCGCCGTGGGGTGCCAGTCGCTCAGCCCGTAGGCGATGTGCGCCTCGTCCGCCGAGGTCCAGTCGCCCATCGCGGCGGTCGCCAGCAGGTCTCCGAGGCCGCCGAAGAAGGCCATCGCCGGGACGACGATCGCCGAGGCCTTGCGGGTCCGGCCGGCGAAGTGCGCGAAGGTGTCGAGGTTGGCCTCGATCTCGGCGGCCACGTCCAGGTAGGGGATCCCCGCGCGCAGGGCCGCTTCGATCACCGGGGCGGCCGTCGCGGCGAAGGGCCCCGCGCAGTTGACCACGGCGGCCGTGCCGGTCAGCGCGCGGTCGAGCGAGGCCGCGTCGTCGACGGAGGCCGGGCGGGCGTCGAGCCCCGTCTCGTGTGCCAGCGCCGTGAGCCGGTCGGCGTCGCGGCCGGAGAGGACCGGGAGGTACCCGCGCTCCCGCAGCTCCGCGACCACGAACCGCCCGGTGTGCCCGTACGCGCCGAACACCGCCACCCTCTGGCCCGATCCCATGGGTTCCCCCTCGTGTGATTGATCCGCCGGTCTGTGTCGCCCCTCATCCTGGCGGCACCGGCAGGCCGCCGAGAGTGTCCGGAACGACACACCCCATACACTTCCGGACATGACCACCGTCGCGCTGGCCGTCACCGACGGCATGCTCCCCTTCGAACTGGCCCTGGCCTGCGAGGTCTTCGGAGCCGATGTGACCGGCGCGGCCGGTTCCTGGTACCGCCTGTCGGTCTGCGGGCCGGGTGCCGTGCGGGCGGGGCGCTTCCTTATGGAGCCCGACCAGGGACTCGACCGTCTCGCCCGCGCCGACACCGTCGTCGTCCCGGGCTGGGCCGACATCGACCGGGACCCGCCGGCCGAGCTGGTGGCGGCGGTGCGCGCGGCCCACGAGGCGGGCGCGCGCGTGGCCTCCCTGTGCACGGGCGCCTTCGTGCTGGCCGCGGCGGGACTGCTCGACGGCAGGCGCGCGACCACGCACTGGGCGCACACCGGGGAACTGGCCCGGCGTCACCCCCGAGTCCGGGTCGACCCGGACGTCCTGTACGTCGACGAGGGGCGGGTGCTCACCTCGGCCGGCAAGGCCGCGGCCATGGACCTGTGCCTGCACCTGGTCCGCCTCGACCACGGCTCGTCGGTCGCCAACACGCTGGCCCGGAGCCTGGTCGTGCCGCCCCACCGGGACGGCGGCCAGGCCCAGTTCGTGACCACCCCCGTCCCGGCACCGGACAACCACCCGCTCGGCGAACTCCTCCCCTGGGTCATCGAGCGGCTGGACCGCCCGCTCACCGTGGAGGACCTGGCCCGCCGGGCCGGGATGAGCTCGCGCACCCTGGGCCGCCACTTCAGGTCAGTGACGGGCACCAGCCCCCTGAAGTGGCTGCTGACCCAACGCATCCGCCACGCGCAGGTGTTGCTGGAGACGACCGACGACACCGTCGACACCATCGCGACGGCCACGGGCATGGGCACCGCCACGACCCTGCGCCGGCACTTCCACCGCACGGTCGGCGTGCCCCCCGCCGCCTACCGCCGCACGTTCCGCTCCCGCGGCCGCGACGAGCGCCTCGGAGCGCCGGGTGAGCCGTGGAGCGCGCAGCGGGGTCTCCCGCCGTCGCGCGATGCTCAGGGCGGCCCGGCGTAACGGGAGACGATCGCGGCGGCGCGGTCGCGCAGGCAGGTGCGCAACGACTGCGGGGCCAGGACTTCCACGTCCGTGGCGAGCTGCCACAGCGCCCATTCGGCGTGCCGGGGATCCTGGAAGGTCACTTCCAGTCGCAGCCGGCCGTCCGCCTCGGGCTCCTCGGCGCGGACGGCCAGTGCGGTGCCCACCAGCTCCTCCCGCCGGGCGGGGTCCACCCGTGCCAGCACGGTGAGGTGATCGCCGCCGGCCAGGAACCGCGCGCAGCGTTCCCGCCACATCCGGTCCAGGTCCACCTCGTCCGGCCGCTCCGCCGCTTCGGGGAGCTCCTCGGCGGCCAGCATCCGCGACAGCCGGTACGTACGGTCCGCGCCCGACCGCGTGGCCAGCAGGTAGCCCCGGTCGCGCACGGTGACCAGGCCGATCGGGTCCACGGTGCGCCACCGCGGCGCCTGGTCCGCGGCCGCGTAGTGGATGCGCAGCTTGTGGCCGGCGAGCACCGCGCGCCGCACCGTGACCATCGTCGTGCCGGGCACCGCGTCGATGGCCGGGCGGGAGAGCAGGTCGGTCTCGGCGCCGATGAGCATGCGGCCGGCTCCGTCGCTCGCGGCGGACCGATGACGCTCGGGCAGCGCGTCGACCACCTTGCGCATGGCCGAGGCGAGGGCGGAGCCCAGGCCGAACACCTGCTCCCCGCGCCCGAATCCGGCGACCAGCAGGGCCAGGGCCTCGTCGTGGTGGAGTCCGGTGAGGTCGGTGCGGAAGTCGGGCAGCAACGCGAAACCGCCGCGCCGGCCGCGCTCGGCGTAGACCGGGACCCCGGCCGCGGACAGGGCCTCGATGTCGCGGAGCACGGTGCGGGTGGACACCTCCAGCTCGCGGGCCAGCGCGGCCGCGGTCATCCGGCCGCGTCGGCGCAGCAGCAGCACCAGCGAGATCAACCGGTCGGCACGCATGCCGGAACGCTAGCGGAATACGTGACGAAGGGTGTCGTCATTCCCGAGGAGGCTGATCGGCGTGAGACCGGGACCGGGTGCCTGCCGCCCGGCCTCCGGACGGTGTCCCCGAGGAATCGAATGGAGCTGATGTGGCGATGGAACGATCGACGGTCAACCCGTGGTCCTGGTCGGTGGAGATGGGCTACAGCCAGGGCGAGATCGTGTCCGGTCAGAGCCGGACCCTGTACTGCTCCGGGCAGGCCGCGATGAGCGGCGACGGCAAGCCCGAGCACACCGGTGACATGGCCGCGCAACTGGCGCTCGCCGTCGACAACCTGGAGGCCGTGCTCGGCGAGGCCGGTATGTCCCTCGCGCACCTCGTCCGGCTCACCGTGTACACCACCGACGTCGACCTGCTCTTCGAGCACTACGGGGTGCTGGCGGCGCGGTTGGCGGCCGCGGGGGTGGCGCCGACCTCCACGTTGCTCGGGGTGACGCGGCTGGCGCTGCCCGAGCTGATGGTCGAACTGGAGGGCACCGCGGTGGCGTGAGGTGACCGCGACGGCCGGGCGCGACCCGGTGGCCTCCGGCCGTGCCCGCGCCCCGGGACCTCACGCCGGGCGAGGTGGCCGAGCGGCGTCACGCGCTTTCCGACTCGGCCGGCAGCGCCGACCGCCGGCCGGGGGAGTAGGCCCCTGCCCGGAGTTGACGGGCCCGCGTGACGGCCTCCCCGAGTGCCGGCGTGATGGTCAGGACGGTGTCCAGGCCGAGCACGTCCATCCGCCGGCGCAGGCCTTCGTCGGGCACGGCCAGGACCAGAGCGCCGTCCGCGGCGTGCAGACGCTGCCAGAAGGCCAGCAGGACGGTGATGCCGCTGGAGTCGATGAAACCGAGCGGTGAGGTGTCCAGGACGAGGTAGCGGCAGCCGTCGTCCAGCAGCCGGTGGCCGGCGGTCCGCAGGTCGGAGCTGGTGAAGAAGTCGACGTCGTCCGCGAGAGCGGCCACCGCCAGGTCCCCGTCGCGTTCGATGAGCTGGAGCACGGTGTGTCCCCTAACGCGTGGGGTGGGGAGGGGCGGACTCGGCGGCACGGGGATGGTGTTCATCTGCCGCCTGATTCCTAAGCGGGATGATCATAATCTTTCCTATGGCAGGGGTGAGGACTTCCGGTTACTGATCGTTTCGCTTTCGCATTCTTCGCTTACCCAGTGTGCCTGCCTCTTAAGGCGGCGACCGTCGTCACGTCCCGTCGCCGCGGGGGCCGCACACGTCGGGCCATCCTGACACGTATCCGGAGCCGACCGCCGTGAATGGGGTCACGGCGGCGAGAGCCCCGGGCGCGCACCGCTCCCGCCGGGTGCGTCGACCGGCGTGGCGTACAGGACGAGGTTGCGTTCGTAGCGGCCCTCCGCGCGGTCGTAGGCGCCGGCGCAGGTGACCAGCGCGAGCCGGTGCGGTCCGGCGCGGGTGAAGAGGCCGCTGGGCAGCTCGTGCTGCCGGTACGTACGCCGGGCGACGACCCGGTACAGACGCACCTCGGCGTCCGCCCCCGTCACCGCGACACGGGCCCCCAGGCGCATGCCGTGCAGCGCGGCGAAGGGGCCCGGCCCCTCGTCGGCGGTGTCGACGTGTCCCGCGATCAGCGCCGTCCCGGCGGGGGCGCCCACCGGAGCTCCGAGCGCCCACCAGCCGCCCGTGCGCGGGTCTTCCGGCAGGCGCAGCGCGCCGTCGGCCCGGGCGGCGACGGGTACGACGGCGGCGTCGAGACCGGCAGGCCCGTGGATGCGGGTCGGCGGCGACGCCCGGGCGCGGCCGTCCGTGACGGCGCGGTGCGCGGGCAGGGCCCCCGCGTCGCCGAGGTGCGGCGGGGGCGAGCAGATCAGCCAGCCGGCGGCCGCCGCGCCCAGACCGCACGCGGTCGTGAGGGCGGCGGCCAGCCGGTGGCGTGTCACGGGGTCCGGCTCTCCGCGGCGGGGCGGCGGCGGGTGCGCACCAGCCAGGCGGTGCCGCCGGCGGCGACGAGTCCGCCGCCGATCATGGCGGCGATGCCGGCGGTTCCGGGAGTGTCCGCGGCCGCGGCCAGGTGGCCTCCGGTGCCCGCGTGGACCCTCCCGACGTCATGGGCGCCGTGACAGGTGCCGCCTCGGACCATGTCCAGATGCATGGCCACCACCGGGCGCGCGGCGCGGGCAGCGGCCACGACCTCCGGGTTCTTCCCGGTCCTGACCTCCTGGTCGATCAGCGCGAGGGTCTTGCGGTGCGCGGCGTCCTGCGTGGCGAGCCACGCCGCGTCGTACGCCGGGCTGCCCGCCTTCGCCCGCACGGCGGCCAGCTCCTTCTTCTGCTCGGGGGACGGCGAGGCCGGCAGTGTGACGTTCAGCTTGCCGGCCAGCGTCCTCACGTCCGCGTCCAGTTTGGTGTGGTCGCGCACCAGCACCGCGCCGACGTTCTTCACGCATGCGGTCGTCGCGTTCTTCCGGGCGTCTTGACCGGCCGCGATCTCCGCGAGATTGCCCTGGTGCGCGCGCACCAAGAACATCTCGTCCTGGCTGCTCACGGTCCCGTCGGCGAACGCCTCGGCCGCGGATATGCCGGTCAGGGTCATCGCCGCCAGGGCGGCGGCCGGCAGTCGTCTACGCATGGGGAGTGCTCCCTTCGAACCGGCAGGGTGCGGCCGTGCCGGCACCACACCGGTGATCGGATTCGGGGCGCATGGCACAGCGCCCCGCATCCATCGGTGCCACCCCCCGGCCTGGGCCTATCGCCCCCCACCGTCCGCTCACCCGGGCGGCCGACAGAGCACCCGCGGCCCGCGCGCGGGCACGAGCCGGGGCGGGACGCCGAGCGTGCGGCGTCCCGCCCCGGTCATGGCGGCCTCAGGGAGCTTCCGTGTCGTCGGGGGCTTCCGGCGGTGCGTCGCCCCGTTCCGTCCGGCCGTCGTCGCTCTCGGCGGTACGGTCGGCGGGCGGTGCCCCTTCTTCCTCCGGGTGGACGTCCTTCTCTCCTGTGACCTGTTCCAGCGGAGTGGACAGATCACGCTCTGGGCTGGTCATCTCGTCTCCTTCCCTTCGACGACCCGGGTGCCCCTCCCCGCGCGTTCGACGAGTCGCGGGCCGCCCGGGCCCGCGGGCGACGTGCCCTCAAAAAGACCGGCCTGCTGGGACAGGTCGCCCTGCGTGTCGAGGCGCCGGCCTGTCTGCCCTCGCGTCGGGCATGACGGTCAGCGGCGTGCGCCGCTACCTGGGCCCGCTCGCCCAGGGCGGCGCGGCGGCGGCCGAGCAGCGGGATCTGTTCCTTCCAGGCCGGCCGGCTTGACTTGGCCGACGCCTTGCACCCCGGCCGCCCCCGCCCGGGCCCGGCGCGGCTCCGGCGGCCGCCCGCCGGGCGGGACGCGCCCCTTCCTGAAGGCCCCCCGCCGCCGGCCGCGCCCCGGACCGCCTCTCCTGCGCGCACCTGCTGGGCAAGCCCCGCGTCGCCCCGCACCACGACCTGCTCCTGCTGCCCGACGCCGGGCCGCCAGACGGCGCCGAACAGATCGACGACGCCCGGGAGGCGGTGGACGGCCGCCGTGGGCTCACCGGGCCGGGCCGCGGACCGACTGGAGCAGCTCCAGGGGCCGCCGCCTCACGTGCTCGAACCGGCCCGGTACGCACCGGCGTTGCGCACGAACAGCTCGTGCAGGTCGCGGACGGCCCGCGGGACGGACCCCGCCTGCCGGCGCTGCAACACCAGCAGCACCTCGGCGGCCCCCTCCGCCAGCGGCCGCACGGTGATGGTGCCGCTCCGCTCCAGCGGGTCCCCGACGACGCTGAAGTCCGGCAGTACCGTCGCCCCCAGCCCTTCCGCGACCATCAGCTTCCCCATCTCCGCACCGTCGGTGGAGTACGAGAAGACCGGGGTCCGGCCGCGGAGCAGACGGTGCAGGAACCGATGCATGACATAGCCGGAGCGCATCACCACCAGCGGTTCGGCCAGGAGACGGTCCGTGTCCACCGCCTCCAGGGCCGCGAGCGGACTGTCGGGTCGCACGCACACCACGGGCCGGCCGCGCAGCAGCTCGGTGCTCTCGAATCCGGGCGGCATGTCGTCGCCCTCCAGGTAGTTCACCAGGCCCAGGTCGAACGAGCCCTCCAGCAACCCGCGGTGGATCCCGGACTGCCGGGCGCCCACCAACTCCACCTGGGTGCGCGGGTGACAGGAGCGGAACTCCCGCACGGTCGGGATGACCAGCGGGACGGTGGCCGTGTTGACCGTGCCGAGCCGGACCATGCGGCTGATGCGGTGCTGGTCGTCGGCCGCGCCCCGCAGCCGGTCGACCGCGTCCAGCACGCCCATGATGTGGGGCAGCAGTTCCCGCCCCTCGTCGCTGATCTTCGCCCCGGACCGCTTGCGCTCCAGCAGGTCCACGCCGAGTTCCCGCTCCAGGTTGCGCACGGTCTCGCTGAGCGCCGGCTGGGACAGGTGCAGTTCCTCGGCGGCCCGCCGCAGGGATCCGAAGCGGGTGACGGCGGCCATGTATTCGAGCTGTTCGATGCGCACGACAGGAGACTGCCGACCGCACCGCGCCGGGTTCAAGGGAATCCCTGTCACAACCTCGTGAATACCGAAGCCCAGCATGTGAAATCAGGCCGGGCATTCTTGACCGGCCGGACGCCGCGCTGCTTTGATCGAGACATGAAGCGACAGGACCTCACGCGGCGACGCCACGTCGATCTGGCGCGTGTCTGCAGCTCCCGCTGTCGCTGCCGGGTCTGAGCGCACCGAGGGAAACCCTCGCGTCCGCGCCCCCCGTCCGCACCTTTTGTGAATTCCCACCCCGGCCGCGTCCTCCTGTGACGGTGGTTTTTCCGCCGTACGGCACCGCGCGTGCCCGAATTCCGGAAGTCCCTCCCTCACGCTTTCCCGCAGCATTCGCCGGCCAGGAGTTTCCCCATGCCCGAATTCCCCGGAACCGATCCCGTCCGCTTCGCCTACTGGGTGCCGAACGTCAGCGGCGGCCTCGTCACCAGCACCGTCGAGCAGCGCACCGACTGGGGCTACGACTACAACCGCGAACTGGCCGTGCTCGCCGAGAACAACGGCTTCGACTACGCCCTCAGCCAGGTCCGCTACATGGCCAGCTACGGCGCCGAGTACCAGCACGAGTCGACCAGCTTCAGCCTCGCCCTGCTCCTCGCCACGCAGCGGCTCAAGGTCATCGCCGCCGTCCACCCGGGCCTGTGGCACCCGGGCGTCCTCGCCAAACTCGGCGCCACCGCCGACCACCTCTCGGGCGGACGCTTCGCCGTCAACGTCGTCAGCGGATGGTTCAAGGGCGAGTTCACGGCCCTCGGCGAGCCCTGGCTGGAGCACGACGAGCGTTACCGCCGCGCCGAGGAGTTCATCACCGCGCTGCGCCGCATCTGGACCGAGGACCACGCCGAACTCGCCGGGGACTTCTACCGGTTGCGCGACTTCTCCCTCAAGCCGAAGCCGCTCGGCACGCCCGGGCGCCCCCACCCGGAGATCTTCCAGGGCGGCAACTCCACCGCCGCGCGGGCCATGGCCGGCCGCGTCTCCGACTGGTACTTCAGCAACGGCAAGGACTTCGACGGCATCACCGAGCAGATCACCGACGTCCGCGCCTCCGCCGCACAGGCAGGCCGCAGGCCACCCAGGTTCGGCCTCAACGGCTTCCTCATCGCCCGCGACACCGAGGCCGAGGCCCGCGAGACACTCCGCGAGATCGTCGCCAAGGCCGACACGCCCGCCGTCCACGGCTTCCGCGAGGCCGTCCGGCAGGCCGGTCAGTCCACCGCCGACGGCAAGGGCATGTGGCAGGACTCCGGCTTCGAGGACCTCGTCCAGTACAACGACGGCTTCCGCACCGGCCTGATCGGCACGCCCGAGCAGATCGCCGAGCGGATCGTCGCCTACAAGCGGCTCGGCGTCGACCTCCTCCTCCTCGGCTTCCTGCACTACCTGGAGGAGGTCGAGTACTTCGGCAAGCGGGTGCTGCCCCTGGTGCGCGAACTGGAGGCGCAGCAGCCCGAGTTCGAGCCGTCCGCCGCCGCACACGCCTGACCGGCCGTCCCGTCACGAAAGGAACACCCCATGAGCACCGTCGCCCGCACCGACTGGCAGACCGCCCCGCTCCCGCAGGACGCCGAGGGCTGGATCGCCCGGGCCTCGGAGGTCGCCGCCGTCCTGGCCACCGACGCGGCAGCCCGGGACAAGGCCGGCGCCACCCCCTACGAGGAGGTCCGGCTCCTGAAGGACTCCGGCCTGGTCACCCTGCTCGGCCCCGTCGAGCACGGGGGAGGGGGCCAGGACTGGCCCACCGCCTACCGTGTCGTCCGCGAGGTCGCCCAGGCCGACGGCTCCATCGGCCAGCTGCTCGGCTACCACTACCTGTGGAACTGGGCCGCCCGCCTGGTCGGCACCCGCGAGCAGTGGGAGCACGTCGAGGCCGAAGCCGCCCGGAACCGCTGGTTCTTCGGCGGCGCCGTCAACCCGCGCGACGCCGACGTGGTGGTGCGCGACGAGGGCGACACCCTCACCTTCACCGGCCGCAAGACCTTCTCCACCGGCAGCAAGGTCTCCGACGTCACCGTGCTCGAGGGCGTCCTGGAGGGCACCGACGACCACGTCTTCGCCATCGTCCCCTCCGGCAGCGAGGGCCTGACCTTCCACGATGACTGGGACAACATCGGCCAGCGCCTCACCGAGAGCGGCGGCGTCACCCTCGACGCCGTACGCGTCCCCTGGTCGGCCGCCGCCGGATACGTGGACAAGCGGTTCCGGCCCCGCGTGTACAACACGCTCAACGTGCCGACGATCCAGCTCGTCTTCGTCAGCTTCTACCTCGGCATCGCGGCCGGCGCCCTGAAGACCGCCGCCGCCTACACCCGCGCCAAGTCCCGGCCCTGGCTGCACGGCGGCCACGACCGTGCCGTGGACGAGCCGTACGTCATCGACACCTACGGCGACCTCACCGCCAAGCTGTGGGCCGTCGAGGCGCTGGCCGACACCGTGGCCGCCGAGGGCCAGAAGCTGCACGACGACCCCGACGCGGTCACCGAGCAGGCCCGCGGCGAGTTCGAGGTGCGGGTGGCCGCGGTCAAGGCCCGCGCCACCGACGTCGCCCTGGAGATCACCAACCGCGTCTTCGAGGTGACCGGAGCCCGCGCCACCGCCTCCGCCGAAGGCCTCGACCGCTTCTGGCGCAACGTCCGCACGCACACGCTCCACGACCCCGTCGCCTACAAGCGCCGCGAGGTCGGCCGCCACGTCCTGACGGGCGAACTGCCGCAGCCCACCTGGTACTCCTGAAAGGTCCCTCCCATGGCCACGATCCTGTCCGTCTCCGGCAGCCCCTCCGCCACTTCCCGCACCGCGCTCCTCCTGCGCCACCTGGACCGGCGGCTCACCGCGCAGGGACACGAGGTGATCCCCTTCGACGTCCGCGACCTGCCCGCCGAGGCCCTGCTCGGGGCGGACTTCCGGCACCCGGCCATCGCGCGGGCCACGGCGCTGGTCGAGCAGGCGGACGGGGTCGTGGTCGGCACCCCCGTCTACAAGGCCGCCTACTCCGGGCTGCTGAAGTCCCTGCTCGACCTGCTCCCGCAGTACGCACTGGCCGGCAAGACGATCCTCCCGCTGGCCACCGGCGGCTCCGTCGCCCACGTCCTGGCCATCGACTACGCGCTGCGTCCCGTGCTGAGTTCCATGGGCGCCACGCACATCGTCCCGGGCTGGTTCACCCTCGACAAGGACATCACCGCGGGCGACGACGGCACCCTGACCGTCGCACCCGGTCCGGCGCAGGCCCTGGCGCAGGTCACGGACCAGTTCTCCGCCGCCCTGGGCGGCCGCACGACCCTGCTGGCGGCCACCGGATGAGCACCGCACACGTGATCGCCGACGGCTGTGAGGCGCTCGCCGTCGCCGCGGCACTCGCCGCGGAGTTCCGCGAGGAAGCCGCCGAGCGGGACGCGCGCCGCCGGCTGCCGCACGCGGAAGTGGCACGGCTCTCGGCGTCCGGGCTGCTCGCCGTGTCCGTACCGGCCGAGTTCGGCGGCGCGGACGTCGACGCGGGCACGCTCGCCGAGATCTTCCGGCTGCTGGCCACCGCGGACGCCAGCCTCGCCCAGATCCCGCAGAGCCACTTCGTGTACGTCAACGTGCTGCGCCGGCGGGGGACGCACGAGCAGCGGGCGTTCTTCTTCGGCGAGGTGCTGGCCGGCAAGCGGTTCGGCAACGCCCAGTCCGAGGCGGGAACCAGGCACGTGCAGGACATCCGCACCCGGCTCACGCCGCGGCCGGACGGCTCGTACGTCCTCGACGGCGTCAAGCACTACTGCACCGGCGCCCTGTTCGCCGACTGGATCCCCGTCCTCGCCCGCGGCGGGGACGACGCCCTGCACGTCGCGTACGTGCCCCGCGACGCCCCGGGGCTCACCGTGACGGACGACTGGGACGGCATGGGGCAGCGCACCACCGCCAGCGGCACCGTCCGCCTGGAGTCGGTACCCGTCCCCGCCGACCGGGTCGTCCCGCACCACCTCACCTTCCGTGGGCCGCAACTGCACGGCGCCGTCGCTCAGTTGCTGCACGCCGCCATCGACACCGGGATCGCCGCCGGCGCGCTGGCCGAGGCGGTGGAGTTCGTCCGCGCCAGGAGCCGTCCGTGGTTCGAGAGCGTCGACGAGGGGCACGCCACCGCGGCCGAGGACCCGCTGCTGATCCAGCGGTTCGGCGAACTGGCCATCCGGGTCCGCGCGGCCGAGGCGCTGCTGCGCGAGGCCGCCCGCGCGGTCGACACCGCACGCGCCGGCCTGACCGACGACTCGGCCGCCGCGGCCTCCGTGGCGGTGGCCGCCGCCAAGGTGTCCGCGGGGGAGGCGGCCGTGGACCTGGGCAGCGCGCTCTTCGAGGTCGCGGGGACCCGCTCGGCGCTGGACCCCCTGGGCCTGCACCGCCACTGGCGGGACGCCCGCACCCACTCCCTGCACGACCCGGCCCGCTGGAAGGTCCAGCACATCGGCCGCTACGTGCTCAACGGCACCAGGCCGCCCCGGCACGGACTTCTCTGACCGACCATCCCCAGCGCACCCGATCGGAGCCCCCGCGTGTCCCTCACCTTCCACTGGTTCCTGCCCACCAACGGCGACAGCCGCCATGTCGTCGGCGGCGGCCACGGCACCCCGGCGACGGAGACCGGCCGTGACCGGCCGCCGACGGTGGGCTACCTGAGCCAGATCGCCCGCGCCGCCGAGGACCTCGGCTTCGCCGGCGCCCTCACCCCGACCGGCGCCTGGTGCGAGGACGCGTGGCTGACCACGGCCATGGTCAGTCAGCGGACCGAGCGGCTGAAGTTCCTCGTCGCCTTCCGGCCCGGCTTCGTCTCACCCACGCTCGCCGCGCAGATGGCCTCCACCTTCCAGCGCCAGACGGGCGGGCGCCTGCTGCTCAATGTCGTCACCGGCGGCGAGAGCCACGAGCAGCGGGCCTACGGCGACTTCCTCGACAAGGACGCCCGCTACCGCCGCACCGGCGAATTCCTCCAGGTCGTACGCGAGTTGTGGGCCGGGAAGACCGTCGACCTGCACGGCGAGCACCTCCAGGTCGAGGACGCGCGTCTGGCGCGGGTGCCCGACCCCGTGCCCCGGGTCTACTTCGGCGGCTCCTCGCCGATCGCCGGAGAGGTCGCCGCCCGGCACGCCGATGTGTACCTCACCTGGGGCGAGCCGCCCGCGCAGGTGGCCGAGAAGATCACCTGGATACGCGCGCTGGCGGCCCGTGAGGGCCGCACCCTCCGCTTCGGCGTCCGGCTGCACGTCATCACCCGTGACACCGCCGAGCAGGCCTGGGCGGAGGCGAACCGGCTGCTGGACGGTTTCGACCCGCAGACCGTGGCGTCGGTCCAGGCGGGGCTCGCCCGCAGCGAGTCGGAGGGGCAGCGGCGCATGCTCGCCCTGCACGACGGCGGCAGCCGCGAGCGCCTGGAGATCCACCCCAATCTGTGGGCCGGCATCGGCCTGGTGCGCGGCGGAGCGGGCACCGCCCTGGTCGGCAGCCACGACGAGGTCGCCGAGCGGATCCTGGAGTACGCGGCCCTGGGCTTCGAGGAGTTCGTGCTCTCCGGCTATCCGCACCTGGAGGAGGCGTACTGGTTCGGCGAAGGCGTCCTGCCCCGGCTCCAGGCGCGCGGACTGTGGCAGCACCCCGCCGGCCGGCCGGCGGTCCCCTCCGCGCAGGTGCCCTTCGCCGGCGCGGGGCGTCCGTGAGCGCGCTCCCGGCACCGCGTCCCACCCGAGCCGAAGGAGAACGCGTGAACCCGTACAGAACCCGCCCGGCCGCCGTCGCCATGGGCGCGGCGGTGCTGCTGGCCGCGTCCGTCGCCGTGCCCGGGGCCGCCGCGGCCGACCGCGGTACCACGGCACTCACCTGGTACGACGCGACGGCCGAGACCATCGCGGCCGCGGGGGCGCCCACCCAGGTCACCAACAGCCGCACGTGGGCCATCGGCTGGCTCGCCGCGGCCCGCGCCACCGGGAGCGTCCCGGCGGGCGTGGCACGCGGCCCCTACCAGGAGGCGGCACTGGCCGCGGCCGTGCACCGCGCGCTGGTCGCGCTCGTCCCGAGCCGGGCCGAACAGCTCGACGCGACGTACCGGAAGACGCTCGACGCCGTCCCCGACGGCCCGGCGGAGCGGCGCGGCATCGCGGCGGGGGAGCGGCAGGCGGACCTCCTCCTCACGGCGAGGCAGGGGGACGGCCTCGACCCCGGCTCGGTCAACGCGCCCTGTCCGGTACGGCCACCGGCGCCGGGCGTGTGGCAGCCGACGCCACCCGCCCACGCTCCGGCGGCGCAGTACGGCAACCGCCTCGCCGAGCCCTTCGTCCTCACGGCGCAGGACCAGTTCCGGCTCGGCCCGCCCCCAGGGCTGGACTCCGCGCGCTACGCCACCGACCTCGCCGAGGTGCGCGCGTACGGCGGCGCGGACAGTACGGCACGCAGTCCCCACCAGACGGAGACCGCCGCCTTCTGGCTCGGCTCCTCCCTCACCCTCTACACCGAGCCACTGCGGGTGGCCCTCTCCCGCACGCACCAGGGGCCGTTCGGGCAGGCGCGGCTGGTGGCGCTCTTCCACGTGGCGCCGGTGGACACGCAGATCGCCACCTCCGACAGCAAGTACGCGTACGAGCGCTGGCGTCCCGTGACGGCGATCCGCACCGGCGCCATCGACCCCGACCCGGGCTGGACACCCCTGCACGCCACCCCGGCGCACCCGGACTACCCGAGCGGCCACACCACCTACTCGGGCGCGGCGGAGACCGTGCTGGCGGCGCTCGTGGGCCCGCGGACGGCCCCCTTCGACCTGACCAGCCCCACCGCTCCCGGCGTGACCAGGACGTACACCACCTGGAAACGGCTGTCGGACGAGAACGTGGACGCCCGCGTCCTGTCGGGCATCCACACCCGCTCCGCCGACGAGGCCGGCATCACGCTCGGGAAGGACGTGGCCCGGTATGTCCTGCGCCACGCCGGACACGTCCTGGCCCCCGCCGAGGGGACCGCCGGCCGCGGCCACTGACGAGCCCCTCCCGGCATCCGCAGGACCGGACGCAACCTGACCGAAAAATACCTATTACTGCCGTTTTGGCGTGATGGGTGTGGTTAATCGAGGAGGGTGCGTGCGGAACGGACCCAGGAGCAGAACCACGGGCGGTGCCTCGAGGGAGAGGACTCATGAGTGAGATGACGAACGTGAGCACCGGTCGTGCTCAGCAGGCCGGACAGACGGCCAGGCAGGAGGCGGCGGCCACGGCCGACCAGGCCCGCCAGGGTGCGGGCGAGGTCGTCGGCACGGCCGCCGAACAGGCCAGAGCCGTCACCGGCGAGGCCAGGGCACAGGCCGGCGCGATGGCCGGCGACCTGCGGGCGCGGGTCGCCGAGGAGGCGGAGAACCAGGCCCGCCGCGGAGCACAGGCGATGCGGCAGTGGGCGGACGACCTGTCCGGTCTCGCGGAGGGCGCCGACGGGGACTCTCCCGCGAGGAGCCTCGTGGCCCAGGCGGCGGACCGCGGCCACCGCGCCGCCGACTACCTGGACTCGCGGGGAGTCGGCGGTCTGGTCGGTGATCTGGAGGACTTCGCCCGCCGGCGCCCCGGAGCGTTCCTCGGCGGCGCGGTGCTGGCCGGCTTCGCGATCGGGCGGCTCGCCAAGGCGGGCGGCAAGGCGGGCGGCAAGGCGGGCGGCGAGGCGAACGGATCCGGCCCGGGCCCCTCCGAACGTCCGGGCGCTCCCGGTCCGGTGCCCCTGCCCGGGGAGGCGGCGCCACCGGAGCTGCCGGAACACCGGGAGGCCTGAGATGTCGTCGCTGACACCGCACGCCCCGGGAGCACGCGCCGCGAAGCACCGCGGGCAGGAGGACAGCTCCCTGGGGGAACTGCTGTCGACGGTGACGTCGGACGTGCAGCAGCTGCTCCGGCAGGAGGTGGAACTGGCCAAGGCCGAGGTCCGGGAAGAGGCCACCAAGGCGGGCAAGGCCGCCGGGATGTTCGGCGGCGCCGGCTTCGCCGGCTACATGGTGGCCCTCCTGCTGACACTGGCGGCGATGTTCGGCCTGGGCAACGTCATGGACCTGGCCTGGGCCGCGCTGATCGTCACCGCGCTGTGGGCCGTGGTCGGCCTGATCCTCTACCGCCGGGGCCGCGCACGGATGCGCACCGTGTCGCCCAAGCCGGAACAGACCATGGAAACACTGAAGGAGGACGTGCGATGGGCACGGCACCCGACCGGATAAGGGCCGACATCGAGTCCACGCGGGAGAGGCTGTCGGAGGACGTCTCCCGGCTCGCCGACCGCGCCCGCCCGCGCCAGGTGGTACGGCGCCGGACCCGGCGCGCCCGCGGGGCACTGCACGGCGTCAGGGAGCGGGTCATGGGCAGCGCTTCGGAGATCACCGGACAGACCGCCGACCGCGGCCGCCAGGCCGCCCGCTCGGTGCAGGACACCACCGGCCAGGCCGCCGGGAAGGTCACGGACACCGCGCGTCAGACCGCGGAACAGGCGGGCGAGGCCGTCCGGCAGGCGCCGGAACAGGCGATGCGGCAGACCCGGGGCAACCCGCTCGCCGCGGGCCTGATCGCTTTCGGCGCGGGCCTGCTGACCGCCTCGCTGCTGCCCACCTCGCAGGCGGAGGAGCAGGCGGCGCAGCGGGCCGGGCAAGCCGTCGAACCGGTGAAGCAGGCCGCGCTGGAGTCCGCGCAGCAGCTGAAGGAGGACGCCACCCGGGCCGGCCGCCAGGCCGTCCAGGAGGTCGGCGACACCGCCTCCGAAGCCGCCCGCACGACCAAGGACCGGGCGGCGGAGCAGGCCGGCCAGGTGTCCGACCAGGCCCGCCGGTCCGCGCAGAGCACCGCGGACGAAGCACGCGGGCAGACGGGCGGCCCCTAGGAGGAAGCCACGCCACGGGGCGGACGGGACGGCCCGCCCGCCCCGCGGGACGCGTCCCGGTGCGAACGAGGCGTGAAACCGGCGTGCCGGGGTAACCGCTTGCCGCTGGACGGGAAGGGCCGCGACACCTGGGGAGGTCGGAGCGGCCCTTCCCCTTGAGCTCCTCGCCGCGCACCTGGTCCGGGGGCGTCCGGATCAGTAGCCGTAGATCATCTTGTAAGCCACCTCGGGGAGGAACTGCCCGGCCGAGGAGCCCTGTCCCACGCCGCAGTTGCCGTCGGACTCGCCCGGAACCTTGATCCACAACAGCATCTCGGCACCTCCGCCCAGCCGGGTGGGGGTGCCGATCCGGCGGCCCGCGGGGTTGCACCACTGGCCGTCGGAGCCGTTGCCGTTGCGGCTGGTGTCCACGACGAACGGCTTAGTGTAGCCGTAGCGGGTGCTCAGTTCACGGTTGACGGCGTTGCCGTAGGCGGTGTTCTCGGCGGTCGGAATGTAGTTGGAGATGTTGAGCGAGAAGCCGTGGGCCTGTCGGAGCCCGGCTTCGTGGAGACGCCGGGCCATCGTCGCCGCGTCGGCCCAGCGCGGGTTGCCGGCGTCCATGTAGACCCAGGTGTTGGGTGCCTGGCGGCTGAACTGGGCGAGGGCGCCGCTGAGCATGGTCTCGCGCTCGTCGATCTGTGCCTGGTTCATGCAGCCGTAGTCCCCGAGCGAGTCGGGTTCGAGGAGGACGACGGCCGGGCGGTTGCCGATCCCGCCGGCGAACTGGGCGATCCAGTCGGCGTAGGCGGACGGTGAGGCGGCGCCGCCCGCGGAGTGCCCGCCGCAGTAGTCGCGGTGGTAGATGTTGTAGGCGACGAGCAGGGGCAGTTTGTCGACGCGGTCCGCCGCTCCCGCGTAGGCCCCTGTGGCGGTGCCGATGGGGCCGCTCCAGGAGCCGAACCAGCGGGCCATCGGGGTGTTGGCGATGGAGGCGTTGATGGCGGCGGCCCGGCCGTCACGGGGGTTGGCGGCCACCCACCTCTTGGCGCTGGAGTCGGGGTCCACGTAGAACCCGTTGGTCAGGGTGGTCGGGTCGGCCGCGTGCGCGGACGGCGCGGCGGCGAGCGCCAGCGGCACGGCGCAGAGAGCCGTGAGCAGGGAGCGGAGTGTGCGGCGCATGGCTGAACCTCGATCTCTGGTGGGGACGGGGTGGCGGTGTGGGTCCCGCGCCGGAGCGGCGGGTCCCACCGGGTCAGCAGGTGGGTTCGGTCCGGGGGAGCAGTCCTTACGCCGCGCCCCGGGCCGTCACGCGGTTGGCGTTCCGGTCGGCGGGCCGGACGTGAACTGTCCGGAGGCAGCGGCTGCGCGGCCGGCGGGCCCACGACGGCGGCTCGCCGACGGCGGGTCCCGGACCGGTGGCAAGTGCGGTGGCGCGACCCACGCCGTCGGTCAGGGTGTGGACACCTCGAACCGCGTGACGCGGACCGCGCCGCCCAGTGCCTGTGTGGCGTGGTTGAAGAGGGCGAAGCGGTAGCCCATGAAGAACCGCCAGTCGTTGCCCATCGAGAAGGCGGGGCCGAGACGGGTGAAGCGGGTGCCGTCGGTGCTGTAGGAGAAGGTGCCCGGGCGGGGCGAGCCGGGGCGGATGTCCGCGTGCGCGCGCAGCCAGATCCGGCCGCCGGTCACGGGTGCGCTCGCGAGCTCGGTGCCGGTGCCGGTGGTGTTCCAGTTGCCGTCCATGGTCAGCCCGCCGACCATCACCACCCGCGTGGCGCCGCCGTCGCGCTTCACACCGATCCACGCGGACGAGTCCCGCAGCAGCGCGAGTCCGGCCCGGTCACCGTCCCGCATGCCCGAGTGGTCGAGCTGGACGGTGGCGGTGGAGGTGGGGCCCTGGATGCGGTGCGTCAGGGTGTTGCGGGCCCCGTACAGGTCGTGGGTGACGGTCGCGGTCCGCAGCGTCAGGCCGTTGCCGACCGACCACTTGGTGGTGTCCGGGTTGTGGTTCCACTCCCACTTCGGCGACAGCGCGGTGCCGCCGAAGGTGTCGACGCCGATGAGGGGAGTGACCTGGCGGGGCGGGGCGGGCACCACCGGGCTGGGGTACGACGTGCCCCAGGCGCCGTTGACCAGCTGGACGACGGGCCAGCCGTCGGGGGTCCAGCTGACCGGCGCCAGGGCGGGCACGCGGCCGCCGGGGTAGGCGTCCACGAAGGCCAGGTAGTACCAGGCGCCGCTCGGCGTCTGCACCAGCCCGCCCTGGTGCGGCACGCCACCGCCGGGGATCGGTCCGCGCAGGTCGAGCAGCACCTGCCGCATCGTGTAGGGGCCGAAGGGACCGCCCGCCGACTTCAGGATGTACTGCCCGTTCGCGGGGCGGGTGAGGAAGATGTAGTACTGCCCGTTGATCTTGTAGAAGCGGGCGCCTTCCAGAGTGCCGACGCTCGACGGCGTGGTGAACACCGGTTGGCTGCGCACCTGGGTGCGGCCGTCGGGCGAGAGCTGCGCCACGCTGATGGTGGTGTTGCCGTACGCCACGTAGAGGGTGTCGTCGCTGTCGACGAGCAGTCCGGCGTCGTAGTAGGGCGTACCGATGGTCGTGTGCCGGCTCCACGGGCCCTCGACGGCGGTGGCGGTGTAAACGTACGTCCTGGCGAAGTCGATCTGCCCGAGCCAGTAGAACGTCCGGTTGCTCGGGCGGTAGGCCAGTGTCGAGGCCCAGATGCCGCGGACGTAAGCGCGCGCGCCGTTCAGGTCGTACTTGGGGCCGAAGTCCAGGACGGGCACGGAGTGGCCGGCGATCTCCCAGTCGACGAGGTCGTAGGAGCGCAGGACGGGTGCGCCCGGCGAGTAGTGCATGGTCGAGGCGGAGGCGTAGTACGTGTCGCCGACGCGGATGACGTCGATGTCCGCGAAGTCCTGCCAGATCACCGGGTTGGTGTACGTGGCGGCGGCCGCCGGGCCGGGCAGGGACGCGGCGGCGCGTGAGGCTCCGGCGAGCGGGAGCAGGGCGCCGGTGACCAGACCGGAGGCGGCGGCCAGCGCTCGGCGGCGCCCGATGGGGTGATGCGGACATGACATAGACATCCGTGCCTTCCTCGTGCCGGCTGACGTGGGGGGCTGGGGAGCTGTTCCGGCGTGCGCGGTGCGGGGTGTCCTGCTCGTGGAGCCGTGTCGCTGTGCCCGTCGATGCGGTGTGCGCGCGAGGTGTGTGCGAAATACGGAACACCGATCGGCTTGTCGAGCATCCAGGATCATAGGTGGCCGATGGACGCCGTCAAGCCCTCTCGCAATATTCGGTTCCCTCATCGAAATGTTTCGAAGCGCGTGGGGCGCCCCGCCTCGCGGTCGGCCCGTACCTCCGGCCCCTACCGCCGTGGGCGGCGTCGAGGACGCCGGACGAATCCTTCGGCCTGCCGGCCCATCCCGCGTACCCGGGTCCCGGCCACGCCCCGCCGGGCCGGAGGCCGGTCCGGGATGTTCAGGCGGTGGGGCACGGCGCCGTCGAACCGGGCGTCACCGCGCCGCGGACCAGGGGCGGACGCGGGAGGGCGGCGCGGCCGGTGGCCGCGGTCCGCGCCTGCTGCCGGGCGAAGACGACCAGGCGCAGCACGGCGAAGCGCGCCACGCCCGCGAGCGCGGAGGCGGACAGGTAGACGGCCTGTTCGAGCATCGCGCCGGGCGCCGCCGCCACCCGGTGCAGAACGAGCATCGCCGCGCAGGTCACCGCGTAGGCGGCCGCCGCCGATCCGGCCGACTGGGCGTGCTGACGCGCGGTCGCGTGCCGGCCCGCGCCGAAGGTGAAGCGTGCGTGCAGTTCGGTGGTGAGGAGCGTGGACGCCGTGGTGACCAGGGCGTTGGCCAGGATCCAGGGCATCCAGGAGGCGACGGCCGCCACGGCGAAGCTGGAGGCGAGCCCCACTCCGCCGCCGCAGATCACGAAGCGGGCGAAGGCGGTGAGGACACCGGGGCCCGCCCTCCGCTGCCCCTGTGCTGTATCCATGATCCCCCGATCGCCCACGCCGTTTCGACATTGTGAAACGCTACGTTGCGTTTATGAATCGGGCAACTCATTTATGATGCATTCTCGCTATCTGTGTAGCTCAGAGTGGGGAAATCATTGCAATGGGCGTTCGTAACGCAACAGTCCGCGTAGGGGGCCATCGTTGCAATGGCTGACGTGAAGGCAATGGGTGCGGCCCCTCGGGGCCGGTCAGGCGTGGGACAGGGCGAACGAGACCAGGAAGCCGCTGACGGTCACCAGTCCGATGGCCAGGTGGGCTTCCTGGAAGGCCTCGGGGATCATCGTGTCGGCGATCATCGCCAGGATCGCGCCCGCGGCCACAGCCGTCACCGCCGCGATCACGGCCGTCGAGAAGCCCCCGACCACGGCGTAACCCAGGACGGCGGAGAGCGCGCTCGCGGCGGCGATCGCCCCCCACACGCCGAAGACGTAGCCCTTGCCGCGCCCGGCCTTCCTCATGCCGGCCGAACTGGACAGCCCCTCGGGGATGTTGCTGATGAACACCGCCGCCACGGTGACCGCGCTGACGGCGCCGCCGTTGAGCAGGCCGACCCCGATGACGGCGGACTCGGGGACACCGTCGAGCAGCGCGCCCAGCGCCAGCGCCAGCCCCGAGCCCTTGTCCCGCTCCTCGGAGGGCTGCGCCTGCGCCGGGTGGTGGCCGGACCGCTTGCGATGCCGGGCCCCGCGGCGCGCCAGCCACACGTTGCCGGCCGTGTAGGCCAGGGCCCCGGCCAGCGTTCCGAGGGCCGCCGGGGCGAGTCCGGCCTCTTCGTAGGCTTCACCGACCAGTTCGAAGGACACGGCCGACAGCAGCACACCCGCGCCGAAGGCCATCACCAGGGCGATGACCTTCTGGGGGACGCGCAGCCGGTAGCCGAGCAGCGCTCCGAGCAGCAGGGCGGAGCCGGCCACCATTCCCCAGCCGCCGGCTTGGATCATTTCAGGCATGCTGCTCCGTCTGCCCCGACACGGAGCTGTCCCACCCGCTCGACGGCCCGCCACGAGTTGAACGGACAAGGAACACTCGCGCCACAACCGTGACGGGCGGTTCGGACAGGCATACGGTGACCCCACCATCTGAGCTCTGGGAGTGGCGGGGGACCACCAGTGGGGTGGCTGAGCTTCGAGAACGTCATCGCCATCGGCACGTCCGTCCTCGGTCTCCTCGTGCCCATCGCGATGTTCCTCTACGACCGCCGGGTGCCGCGCCGCAAGCTGATCGGCTACCGGGTGCAGATGGACAGCCCCATAGGCGACGGCTCGTCCAACCCCCGCCTCGGCGACTTCGACGTACCGAACATGGCCGACGCGTCGCTGGTGCTGCTGCGCATCGAGAACGACGGTTCGCAGAGCGTCGCCGACAACGACTACACCTCGTCCGAAGTCCACGGCCTGACCGCCGAGTTCACCGGCCGCACCGTCCAGGCCGTCTCGGTCACCCAGCCGTCCGGCATCGAGCACCTGAACAGTCACTTCACCAACGCCAACGGCTTCGAGCACATCGGCAGCACGGTGACCATCCCGCGCGTCCCGCTCAATCCGGGCGACCACTTCAAGCTGCTGGTGCTGCTCTCCGGGGGCTCGGCCGAAGGGGAGGTCAAGCTGATCGGCGGTCTGCGGGACGGCCGGGTCCACCGCAACAGCGCGCCCAAGCCGGACGAGAAGCAGCGCACGTTCAGCCTCCCGGCCCGGCTGCTCAGCGGCGCCCTGGCGCTCGCGGTGCTCGCCCTCGCCGGCATCATCGTGCTGCGCGTCGGCAACCCGATCGAGTGCGAGCAGGGCGAGTTGACCCTCACGGGCTCGACCGCCTTCGAGCCCGTCGTCCGGACGCTCGCCGAGCAGTACGAGGACAAGTGCCAGGGCGCCGACATCTCCGTCGAGGCGCGCGGCAGCGAGGACGGGGTGTCCCAGCTCGCGGAGCTCGGCGAACGGTCACCTGGCGCGGCCCGCTCCGTGATCGCCTTCTCGGACGGGCCGATGGGCGAGCGCTGGAACCTGACCGGGAACGAGGTCGCGCTGTCCTTCTTCACCCTCGTCGCGCACAAGGACGTCGACCTCGGCCCGCGCGGGTTGTCCCCCGGGGAGGTACGGGACATCTACGCGGGCAAGTACCGGCGCTGGGGCGAGGTCGTCCCCGGCCGGAAGGAGATCGCCGACCTGCCGATCGTCCTGGTCAGCCGAGGGGACGAGTCCGGGACCCGGCAGATCTTCCAGGACCGGGTGCTCAAGGGCTGGGAGCGGGCGCCGAGCACGTCACTGGACTGCCGACCGCCCGCACGGCCCGGTGACACGGTCACCCGCTGCGAACTCGGCTCCACCCGGGCCGTCCTGGACAAGGTCGCGGAACAACCGGGCGCCATCGGCTACAGCGAGGTCGGTCTCGCCAAGGAGCGCGGCGGCAAGGTGAACACGGTGCCGCTGGACGGCGACTGGCCGAACGAGACGCGGATCGACCTGGGCGCGGGCCCCTACCCGTACAAGGACGTGGAGTACGCCTACACCTACGGTCCCCCTCCGGCCGGCTCCCTCGCCGCCGGTTTCCTGGCCTACCTCGACGAGTCCACGAGCCAGAAGGTCATCCGGGGCAAGGGGCACCTGCCGTGCCTGCGGGAGCCGGAACACTGCCGGTGAGACACCGCCTCCCGGCGCGCTCCGGCCCCGTTCGCGGTACGGAGCCCAGGACCAGTGGCCAGCGGGCCGATCGCCACGGTGCGGCGCCGCAAAGCGGCCCCTACCCGTCCATGCCAGCCACCGCGACCGGGCGCAGGACCGTCAGTGGTCCCTCCCGGCGGGTCACCATCGCGAAGGGGAACCTGTCGACCTCCAGGCAGAGACCGACGTCGTCCGGGTGGCTGCCCTCCCGCCGGCCCGTGGCGAGTTCCGCGGCGGCGCGGGACGTCCTCGCACGACGGACGTACGGGGCCGCCTCGACGTGGGCCCCGGCCATGAGCCGGCCGATGTACTCGGCGCAGGCCAGGTCCTCTTCGGCGCGGCCCGCCTCGCCGGTGACGACGAACGTCACCGGACCGGGTCCACGGGCCTGGAGGAACCGCGCTGTCGGGCCGGCCACCACGAAGCTCGCGCACAGGACCAGCGGTGCGTCGGCGACGGCCAGGGCGCCGACCGTCCCTGCCGTCGTCTTCTGCACCAGCGTGCGACCGGTGAAGTCGCGTGATCTGAGCCGGCCGGGGGAGTTGACGGCGTCGAAGCCCTCGGCCGGAGCCCCGTCCTTCAGCGCCAGCCAACCGGGCCGGCTCTCCTTCAGGGCCAGTGCCTCATCGACCGTCGAGGCCAGGACGATCCGCTCGGCCCCGCGCGAAAAGGCCCAGGCGGCCACCGTGAAGGCCCGCATGACGTCGATGACGACCGCGACACGGGGAACGCCGGTCAACTCCGGTATCCCGACGAAGTGGTGATCCATCACGCCATCCTGCCGTACGTCGGGTGGCTGCCGGGGCGGCCGGCGGTGAGCGGGCCTTCTCAGCAGGGCTTCCGCCACACCCCCAGCTCCGGTCTCTTCAGCATCGACGACAGCCCCAGCCGGCGGCTGTCGGCGCAGAAAGCGCTGCGCGGCTCCGCGTACTCCACGTGGAACACCGCCTTGCCCGCCTCGATGAACGGGGACAGCTCGTCGCACTCGTCGTACTGGGCGCACTCCTCGTTGACCGCGAAGTCGAAGTGGGACACGAGCTGGGGGATCTGGGGCAGGTCGTTCTTCAGGCCGACCGACAGGCCCCGCTCGTGGGCGATGGCCGCGATCATGCGGTTGTACCCGAGCTGGTCGCGTGCGGTGAGCGGGAAGCCGGTGTCGTTGCCGTAGCCCTCCACCAGATCGGGCTCCACCGCGTCGAAGCCCTTGTCGCGGCACATGTCGAAACGGCGTTCCATGATCGGGCGCAGGACGTCCAGCCGCCGGATGTCCAGCCACCGTTCGCCCGTCCAGCCGTTGGGCTCGCCGAGCACCGAGCGCGGGAAGGCGTGCCGGTCCGGCCGGAAGTCCTCCCACGCGCCGACGTTGACGTAGCAGATGACCTTGCGGCCCGCGCGGTGCAGCCGGGCCACGTCCGCCGCGGAGTTCTCGAACCCGTCGATGTCGTACACGGGCACGTCGGCCGAGGGGTCGACCCTGCCGTCGAGTTGCCACTGCCAGGCGAGGCCCGGCCGGGGCTTCCACCGTGGCCCGGCCGTGGCGGGGCCGTCGTCGCCGCCGTCCTGGCAGCCCGTCAGCGCCGCGGCCGTCAGCACGGCGAGGAGGGCCGCGCGGGGCAGGAGCCTCCTTCTCATCGCCCGGCCCCGGTGAGGGCCGGAGTCAACCGCGCCCAGGGGTTGGGCGGTTCGCCCGTCACCGGCCCGCACACCGCCGCCCCCCGCTCGTGCGCCGTGCGCACGGCGAGCGGAACCAGGGCGTCGGGCACGCCGTAGACGAGGTGGCACAGCCGCTCGGGCGGATGGCGTGCCGTCCACGCCGGGCGACTGAAGGCGGAGACGTACGTCGACCAGTGGCCCTCGAAGGTGACGGTCAGGTCGGCGAGGCGCGCGTACCCCGGAGCCGGATGGACCCCGGGGTTGAGGACGACCGTGCCGGCGCCCAGCCGGCGTGCCGTGCGCACCAGCCGGCGACAGGCCGCGAGCCCCTCCGCGGTCGCCGTCACCCGGTCGAGGAAGCAGCCGTCCGCCGCGTACCACTCGCGGTGGCGACGCACGTCCTCGGTGATGTCGGCGAGGTCGCGCACCCCGTAGTCGGTGTCGACGTAGCCCAGCAGACGGGCTCCCGCGGCCCGCAGCGCACCGGCCGCTGCGGTGAACGCGGGGTCGGGGACCTCGCCCGGGCCGCTCGCCGGGTTGAGCACGACGCCGTAGGTGCGGTCAGCGGCGGTGATCAGCCGGTGCCAGGCGCCCGGGTCCTCGGCCGGATGGACGTACAGCGGGATCAGCAGGGTCACGGTGTGCGGCCGCCTTCCCACAGGGCGGTCAGGGCGTCGCCGAGACTGTGCGCCGGACGCCAGCCCAGCGCCCGCTCGGCGGCGGTGATGTCGGAACACTGCCACGACACCAGCGCCGAGCGGGCCGAACCCGACGTGGTCTCCTCGATCCGGCCCCGGAACCCGGCCAGGCCGGCGAGGTCCCGCACCAGGTCGCGCACCGGGACGGCCCGGCCGCCGCCGATGTTGAGGACCGGCGGCAGCGGGCCGGGGGCCGTGGCCGCCAGGACGGCCGCCCGTGCCACGTCGCGCACGTCGACGAAGTCGCGGTAGGCGGACAGGTCGCCCAGCCGCAGCACCGCCTCCGGGTCGGACCCGGCCTCGCGCAGCAGCGCCGCGATCCGGCCGGGCAGCCCGGTGGGCGGTGCTCCGGCACCCACCGGGTTGCCCACCCGCAGCACCACCGCGTCCAGCCCGGAGGCGGTCACCGCGACCGTGCCGGCGAGTTTGGTCGCACCGTAGGGGCCGATCGGGCGGGTGGCCGCCGACTCCGTCACCGGGGCGTCCGGGACACCGGGGCCGTACTCGGCGGCCGAGCCCAGGTGCACCAGCCGGGCCCCGGGGGCCGCCTCGCGCAGCGCGGCGCAGAGGACGGCGGGCCCGCGGGTGTTCACCTCGGCGAGGGTGACGGCGTCGCCGCCGGTCGCGCCCGCGCAGTTGATCACGGTGTCGGGCGCGGCCGACGCGAGGGTCTTGGCCAGCTGCTCCGGGCGGACGACGGCGAGGTCGACGTCGAGGTCGGCGGCCGGGGACCGGCCGCCGCCGAGGACCGTCGCGCCGGGCAGGGCGCGCAGCCGCTCGGCGACGTGGGTACCCAGATAGCCGGTGGAACCCAGGACGAGGATGCGCATGGCGTGCTCAGGCTCCCTTGAGCAGAAGCGACTTGCGGGTGGTGAACTCGGCGTTGGCCTGGTCGTAGTCGTCCGGGCGGCCGATGTCCAGCCAGTAGCCGTCGAACTCGTAGGCGTGCGGCTGGTTGCGGGCCTTGAGCAGGTCCAGCACCAACTCGTCGAAGCCCAGGGGGAGTCCGGGCGTGTACCCCTCCAGTGTGGAGCGGGACAGGCCGTAGACGCCCATGGAGACGCGGTAGTCCATGCTCGGCTTCTCGGTGAACGCGACGACCCTGCTGGCGTCGGTGGTCAGCACACCGAAGTCGATGTGCACCTTGCGGGCGTACGTGGCGATGGTCAGCGGTGCGCCGGAGTCGCGGTGCCGGCGCAGGACGTCGGCGTAGTCGAGGTCGGTCAGGACGTCGCCGTTCATCACCAGGAAGGTCTCGGGCAGGCGGTCGCGCAGGGTGAGCAGCGGGCCCATGGTGCCCAGCGGGCTCTCCTCGGTGGCGTAGTCGACGGCCAGGCCCCACTGGGAGCCGTCGCCGACGTAGGCGCGGATGATCTCGCCGAGGTGGCCGATCGCGATGGTGCAGCTGGTGAAGCCGGCGGTGGAGAGCTGGCGCAGCACGATCTCCAGGATGGCGTGCTGGTCGCCTATGGGGACGAGCGGCTTGGGCAGTGCCGTGGTGTACGGCCGCAGCCGGACGCCCTTGCCTCCCGCCAGGATCACTGCGTGCATGGGGCTCCTCCTTCGTGAACGCTTCGTGGACGTGCGTGAACCGCGTGAACCGTGTGGACGGGCGCGGACGTGACGACGGGGTCCGCGGGGTCAGATGTTGTAGATGCCGGTCTTGTAGCGCGCGAGGTTGGCCGGGTCCCGGAAGAACGTCACCGTGCGCGCGAGGCCCTCCTCCAGGGTGTGGGCGGGTTGCCACCCGGTCGCGGCGGCGAGCCGGCTCGCGTCGGCGACCAGCCGCATCACCTCGGAGTTGGCGGGGCGGATGCGCGCCTCGTCCTCGCGCACGTCCACCGGCGTGTCCATCACCTTGCCGATCAGCGCGACCAGGTCGCCGACCGAGATCTCGCCACCGGTACCGGCGTTGAAGGTACGGCCCACCACCTTCTCGGCCGGAGCGGTACCGACCGCGAGGAACGCCTGGGCGGTGTCCTCGACGAAGGTGAAGTCCCGCGTGGGACGCAGGTCCCCGAGGGTGATCGTGCGCTCCCCGGCGGCGACCTGCCCGATGACGGTGGGGATGACCGCCCGCATCGACTGGCGCGGCCCGAAGGTGTTGAACGGCCGCAGCGTGACGACCGGGGTGTCGAAGCTGGCGTGGTAGCTGTCGGCCAGCCGGTCCCCGCCGGCCTTCGAAGCGGCGTAGGGAGACTGGGTGTTGATGGGGTGGTCCTCGGTGATGGGCACGGTCCGCGCGGTGCCGTACGTCTCGCTGGTGGAGGTGTGCACCAGCCGGGGCGTGCCCAGGGCCCGCACGGCCTCCAGCACGTTGAGGGTGCCGGTGACGTTGGTGTCCACGTAGCTGTGCGGCGCCTGGTACGAGTAGGGGATCGCGATGAGGGCGGCCAGGTGGTAGGCGGTGTCGGCGCCTTCGAGGAAGCCGCGGACGGAACCGGGGTCGCGGACGTCGCCGAGGACGATCTCCACCTGGTCCAGGACGTCCGGGTGCAGGGTATCCAGCCAGCCGTAGGAGGAGAAGGAGTTGTACTGCGCCATGGCGCGGACGCGGTGCCCGGAGGCGACCAGGGCCTCGGTGAGGTGCGAACCGATGAAACCCTCGGCTCCGGTGACGGCGGCGAGCGGTGCGGAGGTCAACTGGGTTGTCCCTTCGGTGGGTCGGAGTGGGCGGGAGGAACCGGGTCAGGCGTGCGGGGCGGGCCTGCCGAGCAGCCGCAGCGCGCACGCCACCAGACACAGGGCGGCGCCGCCGCAGCAGAGCGGCAGGGCCGGGGCGGCGGCCGGGGACGGCAGGAGCAGGGCCGCGGCTACGGCACCGGCGGCTGCCGCCAGGCAGATCCCGGCCGACGGCCAGGCCGCCCCGAACGCCTGGAGCAGCAGCGCGGTCCACAGGACGGCCGCGAGGAGCAGCAGGGCGACCGGGTCGGCTCCGGTCACGAGTGCCGCCGGCAGCAGCGGCGCGAGGTAGGCGAGCAGGCAGAGGCCGAGGATGCCGGCCGAGCGCAACAGGAACCCGGCGGGTGTGGCCGTGGCACGCAGCGCGGCGACCGACAGTCCGCGGTAGCGGTACAGCAGCCACTCCGCGGGCCCCATGCTGAGGGTCAGCACGATCACCGCGTACGGTTCCTCACGTCCCTCCAGCAGCACCAGCACCGCGGCGGCCAGCCCGAACAGGCCGTAGGGCAGCGACCACAGCAGCCGCGGCCCGCTCGCGCCGGGGACGGCGGGGACGGCCGGGACGGCGAGGACCCCGCGCAGGACCCGGCCGGTGACGGCGAGGGTGGCGAGCAGCGCCAGCAGGGGCAGCCCGGCCCGGAGCGCGGGGCCGGGCTCCCACCAGGGCAGGACGGCGGCGCCCGCGAGCAGCGGGCTGAGCGCGGCCAGCAGCAGCCGCTCGCGCCCCAGCACCAGCAGCACTCCGGCGGCGGCCAGGTACGCCGACTGCGCGGCCGCCACCAGGGTCACCGGCCCGCCGCCGGCGGGCAGCGCGGCGATCCCCGTGGCCACCGCCGCTCCCGCGGGCGCCCCGGCCAGGAGGGTGCGGCCCGCCTCCCGGCGTCCGGTCGCCAGCCGCAGGTGGGCGCGGTGACCGAGTGCCTGCCCCCATGCCCAGGAGACGAGTCCGGCCACGACGAGGGCGGGGGCGTACCCGCCGGCGTCCCACAGGGGAGCGGCCAGCAGGTAGGCCAGGCCCGGCAGGGCGAACAGCACGCCGCGCAGCAGACAGCGCACGGTGTCGGGGCGCCAGGGGTCGGCCGCCGGGGCGGGTTCGGGGAAGGTGCGCGGCACGCGTTCGTACAGCGCGGAGGCGAGGGAGAACAGGTTGGGGTGGCCGTACCGTTCGTTGATGACGGAGGCGGACAGCCCCTCCGCCTCCAGCAGCGCGGCCACTTCGTAGGGGTGGACCGCGGGGCCTATGCGGTCGGCGAGTTCGGCGGCGAGTTCACTGACCGCCTCCTCGTCGGGTCCGTGCCGCGGCAGCCGGATGGCGAGCGTGGTGTCGTCCAGGGCCCAGCGCGGCCGGCGGCGTGGCGGGCGGGTGCCGGCCAGCCGGATGGCCAGCGTGTCCTGTTCGGAGCCCCCGGGTTCGAGGGATATCGGCCCGCTCACAGGGCGAGGCTTCCGGCGCCGTCGACGGCCGGGGCGGCCATCGTGACCCTCGGTGGCATGACCGTCGGCTCCTTCTTCGGATCGGCCAGTTCCAGGTAGACGGCGCGGAACGTGTCGATGGTCTGGCGCAGGGTGAACTGCTCGATGACCCGTAGCCGGGCCGCCTCGCCCATGGCAGCGCGCCGCCCGGGATCGCCCAGCAGCTCCAGGGCGGCGGTGGCCATCGCCCGGGGATCGCGCGGCGGCACCACGAGCCCGGTGTCACCGACGGCCTCGCGTACACCGCCGACATCGGTGGAGACGGTCGCCCGGCCGCAGGACATGGCCTCGATCAGGGTGAAGGGGAAGCCCTCGCTGATGCTGGAGAGCATCACGACGTTTCCGGCGGCGTAGGCGTCCTTGATGTCGTCGACGCGCCCTTCGAAGGTGACGGCGTCGGCGTGCCCGAGCTCGGCGGCCAGGGCCTCGCAGCGTTCCCGGTATGCCTCCCCACCGCGCGGTGTCCCGCCGAACAGCCGCAGTCGCGCCTGCGGGAGGCGGGCGCGCACCAGGGCGAAGGCGCGGATGAGGGTCTCCAGGTCCTTGATGGGGTCGACCCGGCCCGCCCAGCTGAGCGTGGGCGTGTCCGGTTCGGGCCCGGCCGCCGGGAACGCGGCGGGATCGACGCCGTTGTACACGGTGCGGATCGACTCCGGGTCGGCGCCGCCCTCCTCCTCCCAGAGCCGGTTGTAGCGGTTGCCCGGGGTGATCAGGGCGGCCCGGCGGTAGCTCTCCCGCGCGAGCAGCCGGAAGAACCCGAGGACGACCGCCTTCACCGGCCAGCGGTAGGGCGCCGTGCGGTAACCGAGGTAGCGCTCGCGCAGGTAGACCCCGTGCTCGGTCAGCAGCAGGGGAACACCGTGGTCCTGCAGGGCCGCGAGGCCCGGCAGCACGGCGACCCCGCCGCTGACCGCGTGCGCGACACCGCTGACGGGCGGCGGGGCGGCCAGCGGGCGCAGGGCGTGCTCCAGCAGGGCGGTCGCGGTGAGCGCGTCGTGCAGGGTCGGCCGTGCCTCGCGGACGGCGAGACCGGGGCGGTTCCACAGCGCGGTCAGGATCGCGATGGCCCGGTCCCCGCGCAGGAAGGGGCTCAGGGTCCCCTCCGAGGCGGCCCGCGCCAGCGCGTACAGGGCGGGTGCGAAACCGTCCTCGGCGCGCGGGTCGAGCAGGGCGGTCAGGAACCGCTCGTAGGCGGCGGCGAGTCGGTTGCGGGCCCGGCCCCGCGGCGGGCGGCCCTCGGGCGGGGCGCCCCACATGGGGACGGACAGCACACCGGTGACGTGCGCGGGCAGGTCCCACACGACCGGCTCACGTCCGGTGCCGGTCACGGCGATGACGTCGAAGGCGAGGTCGGGCATGCCCTGGACGAGCTGATCGCACCAGACGCTGACGCCGCCGTGGCTGTGCGGGTAGGTGCCTTCGGTGAGCAGGGTGACGCGCGTCGCTGCGGTGCGTCGCGCGCCGTGGGGAACGGCCATCGTTGTGCTCCACGGCTGAGGTGTGGGGTGGTTCGGGCCGGTCCCGGCCGCCGCGGGGCGGCCGGGACGTCCGGTCGGTGCGGGGCGCGCGCGGCGCCGTTCAGCCGTCTGCGGTGTGGCCCACGGGGTCGCTGACGCCCGCGGGGACCCGGGTCCGTGGAGCGGGGGCGGTGGCCGGGGCGGGTCCGGCGGTGTCGCCGGCCGGAGCCGGGGTGGAGGCCGGGAGCGTGAGGGCGAGCGGAGTGCCCGTGGAGGGTGTCCAGCCGGACACGGCCCCCGCGTACGCCTCGCCGAACGCGGCGCCCGACCGGGTGGTGCCGGCGGGCAGGGTCGCGGGGACGGCGAGACCGTCCGGGGCGTCGACGGTCACCGTGCCGCCGACGCGGTGGGCGGTGACCTCCCCGGCCCGGACTGCGGCCTGCCAGGCGGCCCGGCGCCGCAGTTCGGCGCCGACGTCGCGCATCCGCGGATTGACGAGGGGGGTGTTCTCGGCGAACAGGGCCGCGTAACCGTCCAGGACGCCGTCGAGGACGGGATAGGCGATGCGGTCCTCGGCGAGGTTCGACTGGTGGATGAAGTGCGGCCTGGGGTCGTTGGACAGGGCGTGCCCGAGGGCGATCCGGGTCTCCAGCGGCACGATGTGGTCCGTGTAGCCGGTGGCGGTGTCCAGGGGCGCCGGCAGGCAGGTGGTGGTCTGCGGGTTGTCCTCGCAGATGCCGCTGCCTCCCTGGGCGCGGCTGGTGTAGATCCAGTTGTACTCGTCGACCTGTTCGGCGGCCCGTCCGGCGTTGTAGAAGACGTTCATCGGGTAGCGGGGGACGGTCGTGGCCGGGCCGACCCGGCGCTGGGCGGGCTCACGGGAGTTGTCGGAACCGAGCCAGGCGATGTCGTTGTCGTCGAGGGCGAGCGCCAGGTTGGGGTTGTCCTCGGGCTGCTGCGGCAGCACCTTCATGCCCGAGTGCTCGCCGGTGACCAACTCGTCGTCGTGCAGCGGCAGTCCGGCGCTTTGGCCCCAGACGCGGTTGGTGGCGATCTCGTCCGAGATCTCGTCGCGGCTCATCCACTTGGTGCTGCCGTCGGCGTTGGTCGCGCACTTCCAGGGCACCACGGTGGTGTCCTGCACGCAGCCGAGGAAGGGGTGCGAGTAGGTGTGGTTGATCCACCGGAACTCGCCCCGCCGCGCGATCAGCCGGTCGGCGGTGGGGTCGGCGCCGTTGTTGTCCTGGCGGTGGTCGACGCTGCCGGCGCCGTTGTAGGCGAAGTCGAGGGTGAAGTCCCTGTCGCGCTGCCATGCGACGGCGTGGTCGACGTCGGCGGGTGTCATCCGGATCGGGTCGGGGGTGGCGTTCGGGTCCGTGCAGTCGACGTCGCCGGGTGTGCAGTTGAGCGTGCTGTTCCACCGGTCGTCGGCGGCGAAGACGTCGTCCACGTGCACGGAGAAGTAGTTGCGTGAGGCGCCCAGGTGCACGCCGCCGGTCATCCACTCCACGATGCCGCGGGCCAGGAGCCGGAACTGCTGCTGGTACTGGTTGTAGACGAAGGTCACGACCAGCTCGCGCCGCCCGTCGTGCCGGTACTCGCCCACCAGCGTGCCCTTGTCCGGCCGTCCGGGGATCGCCGCCTCGACGTACGGGGTGAAGTCGGCCCCCGCCACCGGCTTCGACAGGTAGGCGTAACTCTCGCCGATCGCGGGGTCGTTGTCCTCGAAGGGCACCGTCCCGTCGAGGTAGCCGAAGGGTCCCGCCTTGCCCGCGGCGGTCACCTCGGCCCGCCTGCCGTCGATGCTGCCGGAGTAGCCGCCGTGCACGGGGTACTGCAGGCCGGCCTCGGGGCGCGCGTAGGTGTAGGCGTCGACCTGGGGGATGTCGTACGTCCGCTCGTAGGCGGCGAGGGCCGCCATCTCGGCGGAACCGGCCGGGAACGGGTTGTCGTTGGGCAGGACGACGGCCTGGAACCTGGCGCGTGGCCGCCCGTCGGCGGTGTCCGCGAGGAAGTCGGCGTCGATCACGGTCCGGTCGGACCGGGTGAGGTCGATCCGGGTGTACGGCGTGCCGGCCGCGGCCAGTTCGGCGGCTATCGCGTCGGTGGACGGGCCGCCGTCGCTCACCACCAGGACCCGCAGGTCGACACGGGGCGCGGTGTCGGCGTGTGCCGCGCCGGCCGGCAGGCCCAGTGCGGCGATGAGCGCGCCCACCGTGACCACGGTGGTGCGTATGGTCCGCTTCATGCGGTGAATTCCCCTCCCCGGGCAGGGGTGAGCACGGCTCCCGTGGAGCGGACGCACCCCCTCGCGTGCCGCCGGCGTCCCCCTCAGAAGCCGGTTCGTCACGCATCCGTTCGCGTCACATAGTGAGGTCTGTGTGGAGATTTCGCGGTCATGTTGCGCAACATGACGAAAAAGCGCAGGTGTCGAACGGGGTGCCGCCGAAGGCGAATCGGTGCCGTCCGGTCGCCGGGGAGAGCCGGCTGCGGTGACCGCCAGGGCCCGGGACCGCTGGTCCGGGCCCTCGCGGCGCACCGGCGGGCCCCGCGGGCCCGCCGGTCGTCGTTCCAGTGGTCCAGTCCAGGGCGGATACCTGGGCAGGGCACCTTTCAGGTCACCGCCGCCGGCTCCGGGGGCCGGTGTCAGGAGCAGAGCACTCGCGTCACGGGCGTGTAGACGGGACCGCCGCTGACGTTCGTGGAGTCGCTGAACTCGGCGTAGAAGTAGGAGTAGAAGCCGATGTTGCCGTTGCAGCCGGAGTCCGCGGCGATGTCCAGCTTCAGGGTGACCGTACGGCTCTGCCCGGGCGGGATGGTGGCGCCGTAGTTGGCGCCCAGGTTGGCCGGGCCGGTCCCGGAGCACGGCGTGGCGCCGTTCGCGGTCGCCAGGGTGCAGCCGGAGAAGGCGTACTTCAGGTCCGGGCGCTGCGTGGTCAGCCAGGTCGGTTCGATCGTCTGGTACACGAACCAGACGTCGTAGGTGTTGTTGTTGGTGAGGGTCATCGACAGGTTGACCGTGCCGCCGGGCGTGGTGGTGGCGCTGTCGGTGGAGAAGGTGAGCTCGGCGGATGCGGGGGCCGCGCTCGCGCTGGGAGCCAGGCCGAAGACGGCGAGGAAGAGGGCGAGGACGGCACCGAGGCCGAAGCGTCTCATCAGGGGTGATCGCATGGCCAGGGAGGCTAGGCAGGGGGCGGCCGCGGCGTCTGCCCCGCGCGGCGGGCGCCGTTCACCGTGCGGCCGGATGTGTCCCCGGCGTGAAGGCGGTGTGGCGAGGGTGTGCGGGAGTGGGGGAACGGGCGTCGGCCCAGGTGGTTCGCGCGGCCAGAGGGCGTTGCCCGGGCCGCGGCCCGGCGACGGCCTCACCCCGCGCCGGGAATGACATTGGCGCGATACGGATCGGGCGGACACCCGGCCGGTGCCTGCCGCCCCGCCGGACAGTCCGGCCGAGCAGACGGACCGGCGCCCTCGACGAGGCGCGCACGGCCCGAGCGGCCGCCATCGGCCCACCAGGACGACGAGGGCGGCGCGGCCCGCTGTCCGGTCGCCCCGCGCGCCGTCGTGGGCGGCTCGGGCGCAGGCGCCGGTGGGCGCGGCTGCCCACGGTGGGTGCGGATGCCCGCCGCGGGCGCCTGTCCGGCACGGGCGCCCGCGGCGCGGTGAGGTCAGCGGGCCGTCGCGCCGAGGAACACGACGGCACCCGTGATCACGAGCAGGGCGGACGCGAACGTGTGCCGCCGTGCCGTGCGGAGCTTCTCCCGGACGAGCCAGGCGTGCGCGGTCGCCAGCAGCCACCGCAGGTAGGGATCGGTGCGTGCGATGTTGCGCCGGGCCGTGGCCAGACCGCGTTCCAGCGCCAGGCGCTCGGCGGGTTCGGCCGTCGCCAGCCGCCGGCTGATCTCGGTGGCGAGCTGACGGTGGCGCAGGAGGTCCTCGACGTCGTCGGCCAGCGCGCCGAAGTAGTAGCCGGGCGCGGCCTCGAACCGCTCGCGCAGCCCGCGCAGGGCGGGGGAGGTGAGGACGTCGGGCGTGGTCAGCGGCGGCACGAGGACCTCGCTGGTCTGCCACACCGCCCAGGCGACACCGAGCAGTGCCAGGACCAGTCCGCCTCCGGCCCAGGCCGCGTGCACCCAGTCCGTGATCCTCCCGACGGCGAGCAGGGGCCCGCCGCCGAGCAGCAGGGCGCCGACGGCACCACTGGCCGCGAGGGTCCACCGCGCGGCCTCCCGGCTGTCAGCGACGGAGTCCAGGGGAGAGGGCAGAGCCTCCAGCACGCCCGCGTCGGGGGGTCCGGCCGGTGGGACGGGGCTCACCGGTCCTCTCCGCGGAAGACGACGCCGAGCGGACCGGGGTCGTCGTCGGGCAGGTCCCGGTACGGTGCCCAACGCTCGCCGTCGAAGTACTCGAGCACGCCGGACTCGTTGACCCGCACCGCGTTCTTCCTCGGGTGCTCTTCCTGAGCGTCTGACATGAACTCAGTATGCCCGCCGCCCCCTTGGCGCCATCGCCCCCAGGGCGGCGCCCGCCACCGGCTGCCGGGGTCCCCGGCAGCGGGCTGGTCCGGGGCGCTGCGGAACAGCGATCAGTGGCCTCGGCGCCGGACCGCGCGGGGCGGGGCCACCGGGCGGCGGCACGACCCTCTCGTCGGTGACACGCCTCGGTGACACACCTCGAACCCGCGGGGCCTGGCCGACGTGGCGATCCCGGCCCCCGGCCCGTCCCGTTCATGAGAGAAACCTCACTCGTGGGGCCGGGGGAGCGGTCAGGCGGTCAGGGCCTGCTCGGTGGTGGGGTGGCAGGGGATCAGCGTGTCCACACCAACCAGCTGCAGCACACGCAGCACGGACTGCTGGGCGCCGGCGATGCGCACCCATCCGTCCTCGTTGCTCACCTGCTGGTGGGCGGCGACGAAGACGTTGATGCCGCTGGAGTCCATGAACGTCACACCGCTGAGGTCGGCGACGATCCGGGCCGGTGCGGCCCCGTCCGCACCCAGCAGGGCTCCCCTGAGCACGTCCTGGACGTCGTGGTCGATCTCGCCCCGCAGGGTGACGACACGGACCCCCTCGACCACGCGATGGTCCGCGGAGAGCCGGCTGGGCCGGTCGGCTTGCTCGGTGTGGGCCACGGTCTCCTCGACTGCAATCTAGGCTTGCCCCCTCGGGGCAGGACGCGCGGGTGATTCTGCCCCACGGACGCGGTCGGATGCACCCGGGTGGCGATTTCGTGCCCCCTCCGTGCTGCATGCACCGGCCGCGGTGGGGTACTGGCGCGCGCATGACGGGCAGTGAGGACGAGACCGATGGGATCTGATGGCGACGGTGACGACTGTACGACGCCGGACGAGCACGTGATGCGGGCCGGTTACGCCCTGGGCGCGGAGGACCGCTCCATCGCGGACGCCCGGCATCACGCGGCCGCCTTCCTCGACCAGGCGGGCGACGACCACCGCGTGCCCGTGCCGGCACGCGCGAAGGACCTCACCCAGCTCGTGGTCAGCGAGCTCGTCACCAACGCCCGCAAGTACGCCCCCGGCCCCGTCCAGATGGAGCTGCGCCTCACCACCCGCGCGGTGGAGATCGTCGTCTGGGACAGTGATCCCACGGTCCCCACGGCCCGGGCGGCCGACCCCGGCAGAATCGGCCAGCACGGCCTGGAGATCGTCAAGGCGGTCACCGAGAACCTCGTCATGGAGCAGGAGGCGGTCGGCAAGCGCATCACCGCCCGCATCGCCCTGACCGAGGCCCCCCGCAGCGACACCGCCTCCCGGACGGCGAGGTAGCCGGCCGCCGCGAGGCCGCGGGTGCCGGTTCCGGGCGGCGGCCCGGTGCATGCTGGTAGTCCTGACCGGGGTGGCGCACGGCGTGCGCCGTGACGACCGAGCCGGGACGCCCGGCGGCGCGTCCCGGGACACGTGAGGGGCAACCAGGTGGCGGACGACCGGCGAGCGGATCCGGTGCCCGGCGCGCGGGCCGGTGTGCTGGCGGACCGCCTCAAGGAACGGATCTACGCGACGATCACGATGATCGCCGTGGTGGTCGGTCTGTCTCTCGGCGAAGTGGGTGCCCTCGGCGCCGTCGCCACGGTGGTGACGACGGCTCTCGGGCTGTGGCTCGCGGCGTTCGTCGCCGACCAGCAGGCCCACCGCACCGTCCGTCGCCGCTTCGCCACCGGCCGCGAACTGCGCCGCATGCTGTACGTCAGCAGTCCCCTGCTGTCCTGCGCCGTGGGCCCGGCCGTGCTGATCGCTCTCGCAGCACTGGACGTCCTGTCCCTGCACGCCGCCCTGCTGACCGCGGCCGGTGTCGGCGTGGTCTCCCTCTTCCTGTGGGGCTGCCTGGGTGGGCTGCGCATGGGCGGCGGCACCCTGACGGCGGTGGCGGCCGGCCTCGCGGACGCGGTGATCGGTGTGGCGGTGGCCCTGGTGAAAGCGGCCGCCGGGCACTGACCGGGCGGCGCCGCGGGCCTCGCGCCACCCGGACCCCGGCATCCGCCGGGGCCCGGTTCGGGAATGTGCGGACAAGGCCGTTCCCCGCGGCGACGTCGGGGTACACGATGAGAGAGCCATTCCTACGCACTGGAGGCGGTCATGCTCCTCCTCGGCATCATCCTCTTGGTAATCGGCTTGGTCACCGGCATATCGGTCCTGTGGACGATCGGGCTCATCCTCGCGGTCGTCGGCGCCGTCCTGTGGATCATGGGCTCCATGGGACACGCGGTCGCGGGCCGCCGGCACTATTGGTGACGCTGCCCCGGCAGCGCACCTCGGTACCGCTCCACCTCCCCTGACAGGGACCTTCCCACGGTCCCTGTCAGGACTTCGCGTGCCCTCTGACAGGGACCGCTACAACAGGTTCCGCACGGCCAGGCGCGGGGCGCGGCGTACGAGCCAGGCCCCGGCCAGCCCGATCGCGGCGCCCGCGACGACGTCGCTGGGATAGTGGGCGCCCGACTGCACCCGCTCCAGGGCCACCGCGGCCGCCGGAACGGCGCACACCGCGCCCGCCACGGGCCAGATCGGGGCGACCGCGGCGGTGAAGGCGACCGCGGCCGCGGTGTGCCCGGAGGGAAAGGAGGAGGAGTCGGGCCGGTCGGCCACCTCGTCGTGCGGGATCCATTCCACGGGCGGCCTCGGGCGGTCCGCGAGCTGCTTGCACAGGCCGTTCGACGTCAACTGCGCCACCACCACCGCCCCCAGCCCGGCCGCGGCCGCCTTGCGGCCCCGCCATCCGCCGAACGAGGCCATCACGACGGCGGCTCCGCACCACAGTTTCGTACTCTCCGCGGACTCCTCCACCGCCGACAGCACCTTCGCGCATCCACGCGGGATGCGGGACGCCGCCCGCTGGGTCAGAACCCGATCAGCTTCGAACAATCCGGTCAGCACCTTCATGGAATGCGGTTATCCCGAACGCGGCTCCTGAAGCGGCCGGATCGTCGCGGGCGGGGTCGTCGTCGGCGGCGCCGCTCACGCCTCGTCCAGCCGGCGCACGTCCTTCTCGGTCCACGCCCTGGTGTCGCGCGGCTCGGTGTAGGGCTCCTTGTCCGGGGGCAGGCCGCCCGCGATCGACCGCTGCCGGACGATCTCCGCGTCGAACTGCAGGCCGAGGAGGATCGCGAGGTTGCTGATCCACAGCCAGACCAGGAAGACGATGACACCCGCCATCGTGCCGTACGTCTTGTTGTAGGAGGCGAAGTTGGCCACGTAGAAGGCGAAGGCCGCGGACGCGGCCATCCAGATGACCAGGGCCAGGAAGCTGCCGGGCGTGATCCACCGGAACCCCTTGACCTTGGCGTTCGGGCTGGCCCAGTACAGCAGCGCGATCATGACCGTCACCAGGACCACCAGCACGGGCCACTTGGCGATCGACCAGACGGTCAGCGCCGTGTCGCCGATGCCGAGGGCCGTCCCCGCCTGCCGCGCCAGGGCGCCGGTGAAGACCACGATCAGGGCGCTGGCCACCGCGAGCACCATCAGGGCGACCGTCAGCCCGACCCGCACGGGGAGGATCTTCCACACCGGGCGTCCCTCCGGCATGTCGAACACCCGGTTGGCCGCGCGCATGAACGCGGCCACGTACCCGGAGGCCGACCACACCGCCAGGACGATGCCGACGAGGGCCATGACGGATCCCACGCCGGCGTTGTCCTGCAACTGCGTGACAGCGTCGGCGATGATGTCGCGGACGGAGCCCGGTGCGAGCTGTTCCAGGTTGTCCACCACCGTGTCCGTGGCGGAGCGGCCGGTGAGGCCGAGCAGCGACACCAGGACCAGCAGGGCCGGGAACAGCGACAGCAGGCCGTAGTACGTCAGCGCGGCCGCCCGGTCGGTGAGTTCGTCGTCCTGGAACTCGCGCAGACTGCCCTTCAGCACCGCCGCCCACGCCCGCTTCGGCAGCTTCGTCGGCGCGTCCGGTGCGCGCCGCTCCACCGCGGGACCGGGCCCCACCTCCTCGGGCGGCGGGATCGCACGTTCCGCGGTCTCACGGCTGCCGTGGTCCTCGTTGCGCCCGGGAAGATGCAGCTTCATGGACGACGAGTACCCTCGGATCCCCGCTCAACCGCGGGTTCTGAGCCGTTGTCACGCCGCCGCGCGCCGCCGTGCCGCGTGCCGCGAGCGGCGGGCCGGGCGCCGCGCCGGGCCGCCGCCGGTGTCGGGCGGGCCGGCGTCGTGGACCAGGCGCAGGTGGCGCCCGCGGGCGTGCCGGGGCACGCGCGGTCGGGCCGGCAACCGGTCCTCGATGCGGTCCATGGCGTACAGCAGCACACCCAGGGCCGGCAGCAGCAGCACGGCGACAGCGATCACAGCCCCGTTCCCTCCGGTCGGTGTCCGCGCCCGGGTTCCCACCCTGGCCCGGCCGGAGACGCGCGGATGTGAGGGTCTGGTGACCACCGGGTGCAGACGGCGCACGAGCCGCGGGCCGGTGCGCCGTCGGTGCATGGAACGCGGTGGCCGGCGCATCCGAGAGGGCATGGAGTGCGCGATCTACCAAGAGCAGACAGGCGACTGCGAGATCCTCGACTGCCGTCAGGAGGAGGACGGGTGCCGCGTCACGCTCGACCGCCTGGCCGTGCTGAAGCCGGACGAGTTCGCCTGGATCCGGATGGACGAACCGGACCAGGGCGAACTGCAGCGGCTGGGGGAGTACCTGAAGCTGCATCCCCTGGCGATCGAGGACGCCGCGACAGCACACCAGCGGCCGAAGCAGGAGCGCTACGGTGACGTGCTGGCGGTCGCGCTGAAGACCCTGTGGTTCGTCGAGCGGACCGCGGACGTGGAGACCGGCGAGGTGATGATCTTCCTCGGGCCGTCCTTCGCCCTGACCGTCCGGCACGGCACGCTCGACCCGACCGTGGAGGCGGCACGGCGGCTGGCGGAGAGCCCGCAGATGGCACGACTCGGACCGGCCAGCGTCCTCCACGCGGTCACCGACGTGATCGTCGACGCCTACGCGCGGGCCGCCCAGCAGGTCCGCGCGGACCTCACCGAACTGGAACGGTGCGTGTTCTCGCCCGCCCGGGACGACCTGACCGAGCAGATCTACTCGCTCAAGCGGGAGGTGGTGGAGTTCCGCGACGCCGTCCAGCCCCTGGTCCCCGTCCTGCACGACTTCACCCGGCCCGCCGAGGCCTGGCCGCAGCAACTGGTGCCGTACTTCCGCGATGTCGCCGACCACCTCACCCGCACCGACACCGAGGTCCGCGCACTGGACGACCTGCTCGGCTCCGTCCTGGACGCCCACCTGGCGAAGGTCGGCACCTGGCAGAACGACGACATGCGCCGCATCAGCGCCTGGGCGGCCATCCTGGCCGTACCGACCATGGTCGCCGGCATCTACGGCATGAACTTCTCGGACATGCCCGAGCTGAGCTGGCGCTACGGCTATCCGTGCGCGCTGGCCGTGATGGCCCTCGGAGCGGGACTGCTGTACCGGGCCTTCCGCCGCAACGGGTGGCTGTGACACCACCGTGGCGCCTGGGCCGCCGAGCGGTCGCATCCGGGCGCCCGGTCGTGGCGGTGGCGGCCGTCGGTGAGGTTCGGAAGGGTCGCGCCGCTGACAGGGCCGGGCCTCGGCGTCTCGGGCTGCTCCGGTGGCGGCGGCGTGTCCTCGGACGGCGGCGGCGTGACGCTGCGCCGCGGCGAGGGACCCGCGGCGACCGTCAACGACGCAATGAGCCTGCGGGTCGTCGACATCCGCGCCACCACGGCCGCTCTCCGCATCGAGCCCGCGGGGTGACCCGGAGCGGCGGCCCAGCCGACGCCGCCCGGTCGGCCGCAAGTCACTCAACCGGCGGCCGCAAGGCACCTGGACGACCACCCCCACCCGCTGGTTCGGAACGGCCCGCATCGCCTGAAGGAGTCGGCAGGACCGCGTGGCGGCACCCACGCTGAGCTGGGGTTTCCGCCTCGGCCCGGCCGGGCCCCGCACCAAGACTTGAGCCTTGCGTTGTCAAGTACGGGGTGGGTATAGCAGTGGTGTGGCCCACCAGACGGACAGGAGGTGTTGCGCAGTGATCACCGAGCTCGCTGTCGAACGTGTCGAGTTCACCTGCGGCTCGTGCTGGCACCGCTGGAGCGTCGACTACGACGTGCAGCGCTACCGGGACGCCCTCGACGCCGAGTGGGAGTACTTCTACCGCGACAACGTGCCGGTTCCCTCCCCTTACACCCCCGAGGGAGCGCCCCCCTGCGAGCACTGCGGCCGACGCTGGGTCGGACGCCTCATGGCCCGCCGTCCCGTTCCGCTGGCCGGGGACGACGCCGAGGCACCCCGCAGCCGTGTCCCGGCCGAGGGCGGCCACCGGGCCGAGCGGCACGCGGCGCCGATGCTGCGCGGCGCCGGTCACCCGCAGCCGCAGACCGCCGCGCGGACGCCCCAGCCGTCCGCGGAACCGTAGGGCGTCGCAGTGGGACAGGGCCCCGGTGCGGCACCGGCCGCGATCCCCCGCCCGCCCGGGGTCCCTGTCCGGCCGCACTACGCGGCCGACCGCCCAACTTGAGTCGTTCCCTATCAAGTTGCTCCAGTCGCCACTTGTCAATCATCCTGCGTTTCGGCTATATGGAAAGGGCGGATCTAGCGTGTCGCGGCCGCGGTCGGAACGGCCGCCGTGCAGGAGCGAAGGGAGAAGTGGGGAATGCTTGTGCGTACCGGCGCTCTGGGGGATCTGGACCGGCTCACGCGTCAGCTCGCACAGAACGCCACGGCGGGCACCGTCATCCCGGCGGACGTCTGGCGCGACGACGAGGCGCTCTTCGTCCAGTTCGATCTGCCGGGCATGGACCGCTCCAGCATCGAGGTGACCGTGGAGCGGGGCACGCTCCTGCTGAGCGCCGAACGTCCTTCCCCGGTCCCGGGCGGGGCCAGGCCCGTGCTCACCGAGCGTCCCACCGGCCGGTTCAGCCGCCGTCTGACCCTGTCCGACGCCCTGGACGCCGACGCCGCCCAGGCGGTCTACGACAACGGCGTGCTCACCTTGCGCATCCCGCTGGCCGCACACGCCAAGCCCCGCAAGATCGCCATCTCGGGTGGGGGTCCCAAGCAGGTCACCGCGTGACGGACGTCTGCTCCCGCCGCCCTGCCCGCGCCGTGTCCGAAGGAGGTTGGACCGTGAGCGCACTGCTGTGGCTGCTCATCCCGTTGCTCGTCGGCATCGCCGCAAGCGTCTGGGCCTGGCGTACCGGACGCCGTACACCCGCCCCGCCCGACCACGACATCTGGGCGGACCTCGACCGCTACCAGCGGCTGCGCACAGTGCTGAGCGCCGACGACCGCTGCCGGACGGCGTGAGGGTGACCGGCCATAAGCACTGGCCGTTCACTGGACTGGCGCGCGTGGCCGCCCCGCCTTCCCGAGCAGCCGATCTTCTACCCGGTCCTCAACGAGGAGTACGCGGTCAGGATCGCCCGGGACTGGAACGTCAAGCACGACGGTGCCGGCTTCGTCACCCGCTTCGAGGTCGAGTCCGCCTTCCTGCGCAGGTATCCGGTCCAGCAGGCGGGCGGACGGACGATCCAGGAGCTGTGGGTGCCGGCCGAGGAGCTCGACGAGTTCAACGCCCACATCGCCGGCAGGATCGAGCTGATCCACGAGTTCCACTGAGCCGAGCGGCTCCATGACGTCAGACCGGGGCCGCCCCTGACGGGCGGTCAGGCCCCGGACACGGCAGCGGTGGTGCTCCGGGTTCGGAGCACCACCGCTGCCGTGTCACGTGGGCACAGGCCCGGCGCAGGTGGTCGCGGGCCGGGTCGCAGCCGCGGGGCCGGCATCGCGCAACGGCCGGACACCGGCGGCGCGAGAGCGCGCCGCGCCCGCCTCACCTGCTGCGGTAGGCCCGCAGGAAGGTCCGGACCCCCTCGACGATGAGGTGCCGGACGCGGGTGTCCTCCGCGGCGTTCGCCGAACCGAGCCTGTCCAGGGCGACACCGAAGGTCAGCGCGATGAACTGGTCGGCCGCGAGCCGGGGGTCGGGAACGTCGAGCAGTCCGGCGGCGGCGAAGGCGGCCAGGCGCTCGGCGATCGCCTCGTCGGGCGTGTCGGCCATGGAGTTGTAGCCGTGCCGCGGCAGGTGGCCGGACTCCGCCCGGACCAGTCGCTGCAGCGTGGCGTACTCCGCCGAGCCGAGCATGTCGGTGGCGATGCGCAGCGAGAACCCGACCAGCGCGTCCTCGAGTTCGGCGGCGTCGGTGAGCCCGGTGAGGGTGTCGTCGAGGGTGTGCCGGATCGTGCTGATCATGGACTGGGCGATGGCGTCGACGACGGCCCGCAACAGCGTCTGCTTGTCGCCGAAGTAGTCGTAGACCGTCCGCTTGGACACGTCGGCCCGGGCGGCGATCGCGTCGACGCTGGTCCGGTCGAAGCCGTCGGCGAGGAACAGTTCCCGGGCCGCCTGGAGGATGGCGGTCCGCTTCCGCGCGGAGCCCTCGCGCAGTGTCTTCGTGGTCGGCATGGCCACATCCTAACCGTTCTACACTGCACGGTGTAGTGTAGTTCCCGAACCGGTCGCACTCCTCATCTGCTCGGCCGTCTCGGAAGGACGTCCATGACCGCAACCCTGGCTCCGCCGGCCCGTATCGGGAAGGCCGCCATCGCCGCCCTGGGCACGTTGGCAGTCGCCACCGGTGCCCTCGAGTCGGTGGTGACGCCGACGCTCCCGCTCCTCCAGCGCGAACTCGGCATGAGCCCGGCCGAAGGCGCGTTGCTCAGCATCGTGCTGCTCATCACCGGCGCACTCGTCACACCGATCGCGGGCAAGCTGGGCGACCGCTACGGCGGGAAACGAGTCATGATCCGGCTGATGGCGGTCGTCTCGGCCGGGGGACTGGTGTCCTCCCTGGCGCCGAACCTGCCGGTGCTGCTGCTCGGACAGGTGTTGCAGGGGGCGATGGTCGGCGCACTGCCCCTGTCGTTCATCCTGGTGCGCAAGCACCTCCCCGCCGGTGCGTCGAAGGTGGCCATCGGCGTGGTCAGCGGGATGTTCGTCGCGGGCGGTATGGCGGGCACGCTGTCGGCCGGGCCCGTGGCGGAAGGGCTGTCCCGGCACTGGATGTTCGCGCTGCCGACGATCGCGGTCGTCGCCGGCACCGTGCTGGTGAACCGGCTGTTTCCCCACGACCCGCCGGGCCGGCCGGACGGCACCGGGATCGACTGGCCCGGCCTGATCCTGCTGAGCGGCGCCCTCGTCACGCTCATGCTCGTGCTGGCTCTGGCGCCCGACATCGCCTCGCGGCCAGTCGTGGTCGGCGCGCTCGTCGTGGTCCTGGCCGGCTTCGTGGCCGGATGGACGGCCGTCGAACGCCGCGCGACCTCACCGATGGTCGATCTGCGGATGCTGGCGCGGCCCGCGATGTGGAAGTCGTGCGTGCTGACGTTCACGACGTGCGTCGGGACTTCGCTGGCGGTCTACCTCGTCCCGCAGCTGTTCGCGGTGTCCGCCGGTGACTACGGTTTCGGCGCCAGTGCCACCGAGATCGGCCTCTACCTGCTGCCCGGCGCCGCTGCCGCCGCACTGGCCGGGCCGGTCAGCGGGATCGGGGCGCGGCGTCTGGGATCGCGCGCCGTGGTCACCGCGGGGATCGTCCTCATGGCCGTCGCGCTGACCGCCCTGGCCGCCGTGCACACCGAGGTCTGGCACCTGGTCGTCGGCAAGGTGCTGATCTCGCTCGCCAGCGGTCTGTGCGTCACGGCGCTGGTCACCAGCACCGCCACGTCCGTCGACCAGGCGGACACCGGCATCGCCACCAGCCTGGTCCTGGTCACGCGCGTGATCGGCTACGCCGTGGGCGCGCAGGCCGGCGGCGCCCTGCTGACCGCCGGAACCCCCTCCGGATCACAGGCCCCGGCCGAGTCGGCCTTCGTCACCGGCTTCGTCGCAGCCGGCGCCGTCACGGCACTGTCCCTGCTCGTCACCCGCACCATGAGCAAAGGAGTCGAGGAATGACCACGACCCGCACCGATCCGCCGAGGGGCGTGCGCACCCCACCGGGGCGCAAGGTCCTGATATCCGGGGCAGGCGTCGCCGGGCCCGCCCTCGCGTACTGGCTGAACCGCTGCGGACACACGGTCACGGTGGTGGAGAAGGCGAGGTCGCTGCGTGACGGCGGCTACCCCGTCGACGTGCGCGGCCCCGCACTGGAGGTCGTCCGGCGCATGGGGATCCTGCCGCGACTGCGAGAGGCGCACATCGACCTGCGCCGGATCACCTTCCTCGACGAGGACGGGGGAGAGGTGGCCTCGCTCAGCCCGCACACCGTCACCGGCGGCAGCACGGGCCGGGACCTGGAGGTGAGGCGCGGGGATCTGACCGCCGCTCTCCACGCGGTGGTCCGTGACGACGTGGAGTTCCTGTTCCACGACTCCGTCGACACGCTCGACGAGTCCGGCCACGGGGTCGACGTCACCTTCCGCGGGGGCGGTCGGCGGACGTTCGACCTCGTCGTCGGAGCGGACGGCGTGCACTCGCGCACGCGCGCGATCCTGTTCGGCCCCGAGGAGCAGTTCCACCGCTACCTCGGCCACTGCTTCGCCGTCTTCACCATGCCCAACACCTTCGGCCTCTCCCACGAGACCGTGATGTGGAACAGCCCGGGCAGAGCCGCGGCACTCTACGCCGTCGGTGACGACGACGAGGTGCACGCCTTCCTGGACTTCGCCCGCCCGGAACAACCGTTCGACGCGCTGTGGGACCCGCAGTCCCGACGCGACCTGATCGAGAAGGTCTTCGCCGACGCGGGTTGGCGGGTGCCGGGCATGCTCGCCGCCCTGCGGGACGCCGACGACCTGTTCTTCGACGCAACCGGCCAGATTCGCATGCCCCGCTGGTCCGGCGGCCGGGTCGCGCTGCTGGGCGACGCCGCGTACGCGCCCTCGTTCCTCACCGGACAGGGCACCAGCCTCGCCCTCGTCGGCGCGTACATGCTCGCCGCTTCGCTGGCGGGACGGGACCACGCCGCGGGCTTCGCCGCCTACGAACGCGACACCCGGGAGTTCGTCACCGCCAACCAGGACCAGGCCGGCGAGAGCGGTGCCCAGCTGTTCCCCACCACCGCACGGGCCCTGCGGCAGCGCAACGACATGCTGCGCCGGCTCAGCGCCCTGCCCTCCGCGCCGCAACGGCCGGCCCACTCGGCGCTCACCCTGCCCCCCTGGCCGTCCGGGCGCTGACCAGGGGCACGGACGGGGCAGAGGTGGGCGACGGCCGCGTGCCGATCCCGGAGCGCTACTGTTCCAGGGCACCGACTGCGGGACCGGCAGGCGGCGGACACGGAACGGGGCGGGGACACGAGAATGGAGCCGGACTGGTCGGCGTCGCTGCTCGCCTTCACCGTCGGCACCCTGATCGCACTGGTCACCGCGCCGGTCGGGGTCTCCGGCGCCGTGTTCCTGCTGCCGGTCCAGCTCAGCGTCCTCGGTGTCCCCAGTCCCGCCGTCACCCCCACCAACCTGCTCTACAACGTGGTCGCCGGGCCCGGCGCGTTGCTGCGCTACCGCCACGACGGCAGCCTCTACGGCCCGTTGACCCGCCGGCTGATCGCGGGGACCCTGCCCGGCGTCGTCCTCGGCGCCCTCATCCGCGTCTTCGCCCTCCCCGGACCAGCCGTCTTCCGGATCCTGGTCGCCGTCCTGCTGCTCCCGCTGGGGCTCTGGCTGATCGCCCGCACACTCCGCCGGCCGACCGCCCGCACCCGGCACCAGCCCGCACCGCGCGCCGTCACCACCCTGGCGCTGGCCGTCGGCACGATCGGCGGCGTCTACGGCATCGGCGGCGGCTCCATCCTCGGGCCGGTCCTGGTCGGCCGGGGGATGCCCGTGGCCCAGGTCGCTCCCGCCGCGCTCGCCTCCACCTTCCTGACCTCACTGGCCGGCGCCGGCACCTACGGACTGCTCGCCCTCACCGGGGGCGAGCACATCGCCCCGGACTGGCTGCTCGGACTGTCCGGCGGACTGGGCGGGCTGGCCGGCGGCTACCTGGGGGCCCGCCTCCAGCCCCGGCTGCCCGAAGGCGCCCTCCGCCTCCTGCTGGGCACCCTCGCCGCCCTGGTCGGCGCCCTCTACGCCCTTCAGGCACTCACCTAGCCTCGCGTCCGGAGTACCGCGGACGGAGGGCCGGGAGGGGCCGGGAACGCCGGTGCCCGGCCTCCCCCCGGGGGCCGGGCACCGGCGGTGTGTCAGTACGCGATGAGGCCGCTCGTGTTGCGGTCGAACAAAGCAGGCCTCCACGTTCGCGCCGATGTTCGCCTTCACGTTCACGTCGGCGCAGTTGCTCGTGGTGGTGGCCAGTCCGGATAGGCCGGCCAGACCTTGTTCGTCGTGCTGAAGCTCTTGGCGCTGCCGCAGCAGGACTTGGGGGCGATGTCCGCCGAGGCCGTGGTGGCTCCCCCGGCGAGCAGTCCGGCGGCCAGGGTGGCTGCCGCGACGGCTGTGGTGATCTTGCTGCGCACCCCTGATCCGTCCTCTGCAACAATCCCGTCGCCCCAGGTGAGGCGGGTGGCAGGAGACGGGCAACCGCACGGTGGGGCACCACCCCGGTACGGGTCAGCGGGTGGCGAGGAGTTCGAGCGTGTCGATCACGCGGTGGGAGAAGCCCCACTCGTTGTCGTACCAGGCGACCACCTTGACGTGGCGGCCGTCGACGCGGGTGAGTGCCGAGTCGAAGATCGACGAGGCGGGGTTGCCCACGATGTCGGTCGACACGAGCGGGTCCTCCGAGTGCTCGAGGACGCCGGCGAGCGGCCCCTGTGCCGCCGCGCGGTACGCCGCCAGCACGTCCTCGCGCGTCACGTCGCGCGCCACCGTGGTGTTGAGTTCGACGATCGAACCCACCGGCACCGGCACGCGGATGGAGTCACCCGACAGCTTGCCGTCCAGGTTCGGCAGCACCAGGCCGATCGCCTTGGCCGCGCCGGTCGTGGTCGGCACGATGTTGACACCGGCGGCCCGGGCACGGCGGGCGTCGCGGTGCGGACCGTCCTGCAGGTTCTGCTCCTGCGTGTAGGCGTGCACCGTCGTCATGAACCCGTGCTCGATACCGGCGAGTTCGTCGAGGACCTTGGCCAGCGGCGCGAGCGCGTTGGTGGTGCAGGAGGCGTTCGAGACGATCGTGTGCAGGTCCGGGTCGTAGGCGTCCGTGTTGACCCCGAACGCGAGCGTGACGTCGGCGCCGTCCGACGGCGCGCTGACCAGCACCCTCTTCGCACCCGCGTCGAGATGGGCGCGGGCGGCCTTCGCCGAGGTGAAGCGGCCGGTGGCCTCCAGGACGATGTCCACGCCGAGTTCGGCCCACGGCAGCCGCGCCGGTTCACGCTCGGCCGGCACCGTGATCCGGCGGCCGTCGACGACGAGGGCGTCCCCGTCGACGCTCACCGGGCGCCCGAGCCGCCCGGCCGTGCTGTCGTAGGCGAGCAGCCGCGCGAGGGCGGCGGGCTCCGTCAGATCGTTGACGGCCACGATCTCCAGGGCGCTGTCGCGCTCCAGCAGGGCGCGCAGCACATTGCGTCCGATGCGGCCGAATCCGTTGATGGCGATGCGAGTCATGAATGAGGTCCTTTCGTCCGCCACCATGCTCGTCCGGGGCCGGCACCCGTGACAGTGGCGGTATCGCCACGGTTCACAAGGATCCCGCCACCCGCGGCGGGTGGCGTCACTCGCCGCGCGTGAAGGTGCGCCGGTACTCGCTCGGGGTGGTGCCGAGGATGCGCTGGAAGTGCAGGCGCAGGTTGGCTCCGGTGCCGAGCCCGACGTCGTCGGCGATCTGCTCGACGCTGCGCTCGGAGCGTTCCAGCAGTTCACGGGCGAGGTCGATGCGCGCCCGCATCACCCATTGCATCGGCGTGCAGCCGGTCTCCTCGACGAAGCGCCGGGAGAACGTGCGCGCCGACACACCCGCCTGCTGCGCCAGCGCGTCGAGGGCGAGGGGTTCGCCCAGCCGGTGCAGCGCCCACTCGCGGGTGGCGGCGAACCGTTCGCCGAGCGGCTCGGGCACGCTGCGCGGCACGTACTGCGCCTGACCGCCACTGCGGTAGGGGGCCGCGACCAGCCGGCGGGCCGCGTGGTTGGAGGCCGCCACTCCCAGGTCACCGCGCAGGATGTGCAGACAGAGGTCGATGCCGGAGGCGGCGCCGGCCGAGGTGAGCACGCTGCCCTCGTCGACGAACAGCACGTTCTCGTCGACCCGTACGAGCGGGTGCCGGGCCGCGAGGGCCCGCGTGTAGTGCCAGTGCGTCGTGGCGCGCCGGCCGTCGAGCAGCCCCGTGGCGGCGAGCGCGAAGGCCCCCGTCGAGATGGCGGCGAGCCGCGCGCCCCGCTCGTGAGCGGCGATCAGCGCGGCGACGACGGCCCGTGGCGGATCGTCGTGGTCCGGGTGCCGGTAGCCCGGGACGAAGACGAGGTCGGCCCACGCGAGCGCGTCCAGGCCGTGGGCCACGTGGTAGGCGAGCCCGTCGCCGCCGGTCACCAGCCCCTGCGCCGCGCCGCACACGCGCACCTCGTACGGCATGCTCGCCCGGGTCGTGAAGACCTGCGCGGGAATCCCGACGTCGAGCGGCTTCGCACCCTCCAGCACGAGGACGGCGACGCGACGCGGGCGGGAGGCTGACACAGGGAGAGATTACGCGGGCGCGCCGCCGGTACGCCCGCCGCCCGCACCGGCAGCCCGGCGGTACGCGGCCCGCGCCCGGCCTCGCCCGCGTGACGCATGGGCTGCTAGTCCGCCACCACGATGCGCTCCACCGCGGCCGTCACCAGTTGTTCGCGCTCCGCCTCCGTGAAGACGTCGGGCAGGGTCAGCTGCTCGACGATCAGCCAGTTCAGGGTCAGGATGAGCAACTTGACGGCCGTGGCGTCGCCGGGGAGGCCGGAGGCCTCGTGGTAGGCGACGTTGGCGTCGACGTCATCGCGGACCCGCGCGGTGAGCACCTTGCGCAGTTCCGGGCGGCGGGTGGCCTCCAGTCGGAGTTCCAGGAGCGCGAGGTATCCGGTGCGGAAGGACGCGACGCGGCCGACGAGTTCCCGCATCAACTCCACGTACGTCTCCCGGCTGCGGTCGGCGGCCCGGTGACGGGCGATCGTGGCCTCGTCGGGCTGGAGGCGCTCGTACACCCGGGCGCCGGCCTGGGTGAGCAGGTCGTCGCGGTTGGCGAAGTAGTTGGACGCCGTGCCGACGGGGACGGCGGCCTCGGCATCGACGGCCCGGAAGGTCAGGCCGCGTGCGCCCTCTCGGGCCAGCACCTCGATCGCCGCGTCGACGAGGGCCGCGCGCCGCTGGTCGTTGCGCCTCACCATGGACACCACTCCATCTGTAGTACTACGATTACACCACTTCAGGCAGAGTACTACGTAGGGGGTCACCGTGCGAAAGCTCGTGTACTACATCGCCGTCTCGCTCGACGGCCGCATCGCCGGCCCCGGTGGGGAGTCCGGCTTCTTCCCGCAGGGCGACGCACAGCAGGCCACCGCCTACTCGGCCTGGATGAACGGGCTGTACCCGGAGACCGTCCCGACCGCCTACCGCGCGGCAGCCGGCGTCGCCGACGCGCCCCGCCGGCGCTTCGACACGGTCGTCATGGGGCTCGGCACCTACCGCCTCACGCTCGACAACGGAATCACCAGCCCGTACGCGCACCTGCGCCAGTACGTCGTCTCCAGCACCCTCGATCCGGACACCGACCCGGCCGTCACCGTCGTGCCGGGCGACCCGGCCGGGCTCGTCCGTGGGCTCAAGGGCGGCGAGGACACCGGCCTGGACATCTGGCTCTGCGGCGGCGGCCGGCTCGCGGGCGCCCTGCTGCCCGAGATCGACGAACTGCTGATCAAAACGTATCCGGTCGTTGCCGGCGCCGGTGTCCCGCTGGTCGACGGCGCCTTCGACCCCACCGTCTTCGACGTGGCCGAGCGCACCGCCTTTCCCAGCGGAGTCACTCTCACCCGCCTCACCCGCCGCGGAGTCGTGCGGTCGTCGTGACTCCGGCCCGGGCCAGGTGCGTTGCGCCGCCGGACGCGGCCGGCCGGTACGTCACGCGTCCGCTTGAAGCCGAGCCGCTCCCGACTCCCGTCCAGCCGCGCGTCGCGTTCTGCCGCGGCCCCTGAACCGCCCGCCGTTCCGTTCGCCGTGGCCGAAGAGTTGGCGGCCGCTCCGGACAGGCGTCATCCGGCGCTGTCAGGGGCGGCCGGGGCCGGACGTGTCTCGTGGCTCGTGTTGTGGGCAGGCGTATGGGGAGCAGACGTAACCTCACGATGGAGAGCCGGTGATGACGACTTCCCGTGCGCAGCGGTCCCTGCCCGAGGCCGGGGAGGAGGCCGCGCCGACACGCCTGGAGCGGGAGAATGCCCAGCTGCGGCAGGCGGTGGATTCCCACGCGACGGTCGATCAGGCCATCGGCGTCCTGGTCGCGGTGCACCGGCTGACGCCGACTGCCGGGTTCGAGGTGCTGCGTGAGGTGTCCCAGCACTGCAACGTCAAGCTTCACTCAGTGGCCGAGACGGTGATCGACTGGGCGCTGGGCGATCCCCTGCCACCGCCGGTGGGCCGGGAGCTGGACGCGGCCGTGCAGCGGCGCCCGCGGACGGAGGGAGACCCGGAGCGCCCCGGGTAGGGCCGGACGGCCACCCCGGTACCGCGGCGCGGTCCTCCCGGCACCGCGACGAACGGACGTTCGCCCCATCGTGGAGACCTGGGGAAACATGTGAGGCATAGTGCGGGGTACGCGCAGGCGTGTGAACGGGGGTACAGGGATGGAGCCGGCGGAGTCAGTCCCCGAGGGGCAGGGCCACGTGATGCCCGGCGCCGCCCCTCAGCTGCAGGACACGGTCGCTCTCGACGGTGACGGGCACGTCATCGCCGAGGCGCGCCACCGGGCGGCCGGCTTCCTCGCGCGCGTCCAGGCCGAGCACGGCATCCCGGTGTCCGCGCGCGCCATGGATCTGACCCAGCTGGTGGTCAGCGAACTGGTCACCAACGCCCGCAAGTACGCCCCCGGGCCGGTGCTGATGGAACTGCGCGTCTCCGGTGACGGGGTGCTCGTGGCCGTGTGGGACAGTGACCCGGTCCTGCCGGTGGCCCGGGCCGCCGACGCGGGCAGGGTCGGGCAGCACGGGCTGGAGATCGTCATGGCCGTGGCGCAGGGCTTCGAGGTCCGGCGGGAGCCGGTCGGCAAGCGCATCACCGTCCGCATCGCCCTGCTGGACGACCCCGGCGGTGACGTCGCCGGGCGCAACCCCGAGTAGCGCCCGCCGCAAGGGCCGGCCGTCCCGCGGGGCGTCGTCGGCCCGGACTTCGACGTCTATGCCGGGCGGATGCCTGACCGGCGGGGGCGACGGGCCGTCACGCGGGGCCCGGACCGGGCCGGAGGAAGTCGGTGAGGGCGGCGGCCAGCGCTTCGGGTGCCTGTTCGGCGACATGGTGACCGGAGTCGATGCCCTGGCCGCGGACGTCGCCGGCCCAGCGGCGCCAGATGGCGCGGGGGTCCCCGTACAGGTCCTCCAGGTCGTCCCGCAGCGACCAGAGGACGAGCGCCGGGCAGTCGATGCGCGCACCGGCGGCGCGGTCGGCCTCCTCGTGCCGCCGGTCGATGGTGAGGCCGGCGCGGTAGTCCTCGAGCATCGCGCGTACGACGTCGGGGTCACGGGTGGCCTGCCGCCACTCCTCGTAGTTCTCCCGGCCCATCGTCTCGGGATCGCCGTTGTACCAGCTGTCGGGATCGGCGGTGATGACGCGTTCGGGGATGCCCGGCTGGGCGAAGAAGAACCAGTGCCACCACTGGGTGGCGAAGTCGACGGTGATCCGCGACAGGTGTTCCGTGAGCGGCACGCAGTCCGCGAAAGCCACCCGGGTGACGCTCCCGGGATGGTCGAGGACGAGGCGCAGCGCCACATACCCTCCGCGGTCGTGTCCGACGAGCGCGAAGCGGTCGTGACCGAGGTGGCGCATCACGGCCACCACGTCCCCGGCGACGGCGCGTTTGGAATAGCCCGCGTGATCAGCGGTGAAGCCCGGCCCCCTCGAGCGCCCGTATCCCCGCAGGTCCGGGCAGACCACGGTGTGACCGGCTCGCACGAGCAGCGGGGCGACCCGGTGCCACGTGGCCGAGGTGCGGGGATGCCCGTGCAGCAGCACCACCGGCGGGCCCTCCCCGCCGAAGCGGACGAAGACGGAAGCCGGACCGACATCGACCTGCGCCGTCTCGAAACCTTCGAACACCCCGGCCTCCTAGGGTTCAGCTGACCACCGCGTCGCCCGGCCGCCGCGGTACGGGCTTACCCCCTGCCCCGCTCGGCGGCGGCCATGTCTCCCGCTGCCGGCCCTCATCGCCGCCCCCTGGACCGGCAGCCGACCGACGCGGCCCAGCCGGTGCCTCTGGCCTACGACGGGTGCGTCCTCGCCCCGGGGACCGCGCACGCCGCCGTACCGCCGGGCAGGCGCCCGCGGTGGTGGGCCACGAGACGGTAGACACCGTGGGCGCCCCAGCGCAGGGGCGGCAGGGCGAGGACCGCCCCAGCGACGGCCCACGCGCCGCCCGCGCTCAGCAACAACTTCGCCACGGCCCGGACGCCGCCGTACACCCGGCCGATGGGCGTCACCCACAGCGCCTCGTACCGGGCCCGCTCCTCGGTGACGCCGAGCGCCGCCAGGTCCGCGTGCTGCCACGCGACGGCGTCGCACCCGGGTCGCACCAGACGCCGGACGACGCCCACCGACGTGGTGCAGAAGCCGCAGTCCCCGTCGAAGATCAGCACTGGTCGCGTACGCACCCCTCCATCGTGCCGCACGCGCGTCCGCGCCCGCACGGGCACCGGCGTCCGGGCCGGAAGGGGGCTGGTGGCCGCCGCCACCAGCCCCCTTCACCTGCGTACGGAACTGCCCGCGGTGACGGGTCTCACCGCAGGGGGCGCACCCGAACGTCGCGGAAGCGGACCTTGTTGCCGTGGTCCTGCAGCCGTATCGCTCCCGCCGCCGGTGTCTCGGGCCGGCCCGAGGCGGTGGGACCGTCGAGGGCGACGTCGTCGTGGACCTTCCGGCCGTTCCACACGACCGTCACCCGGGCGTCGGCGGTCTTGGCGCCGCTGTCGTCGAAGCGGGCCGCGCGGAACACGATGTCGTACGTCTGCCAGGTCTCCGGCCGGGTCGCCATGTTCGCGTCGGGTGCCTTCTTCCGATAGATCGCCCCGGCCTCGTCGGTGCCCGGTGAGGTGTCGCCGTAGGAGTCGAGGATCTGCAGCTCGTAACGGTCCTGGAGGAAGATGCCGCTGTTCCCGCGGTCCTGGCCGGTGACGTCCGGTGGCAGCTGGGGGACACGGAACTCGACGTGCAGGGCGAAGTCCTGGTAGGCGTCCTTGGTGCGGATGTCGCCGCAGCACACCTCCATCGACTTCTCCTCCGCCAGCGGCCACGCCACCTTCCGCCCGTCCGTGTGCTGCCACTGGGCCTGCGAGCCGGCGCTGCCGTCGAAGAGCGTCACCTCGCTGCCGTGCGGACGCACGGTGATCAGGTCGAGGTTGACATGGCCGGTATCGCCCGGGTCGAACCGGTAGGAGACCGAGTTCGGGCCGGCGCGCAGGCTCAGCCGTTCGGTCCGGGTGGACCAGGAGTCCCAGTCCCCGGTGGAGGGCAGCCGGGTCTGCCGGACCTTCTTCCCGTTGGCGTACAGCGAGAGGGACTTGGTGCCGGCGAACGGGTTGGGGCCGTTGGCGTAGCGCAGATTCACGTCGTACGTGCCGCTCTTCGGGACGGTGACGTCGAAGGTCGTGGCGGCCTTGCCCTCGGTGGCGTAGCGATCGACGAAACCGCTGCCGGAGTAGCCGGAGTGGTCGGTGCCGATCCCGGCCGTCCCGGTCAGCCGCGCTTCCTCCGCCTCGTACAGCGTCGCGGCCGGCGGCTGCTTCCCGGGCACCTCGTTGAGCGTGTACCAGGCCTCGGTGCTCCACAGCGTCTCACCGGAGGCCGACGTGAACGGGCGCGGGGAGCGCACGTGCACCACGTGGCCGGGCTTGAGGCCGTCGGTCCGCAGCCGGACGGTGCGGCCGTCGTCGGACAGCGTCGCCGAACGCACGGCGAGCCTCTCCTCGGCGATCTTCGGGCCGCCGTAGTCGGCGGTCGGGGTGTAGCGCCACTGCTCGACCCGGTAGCGGGCGGCGAGTTGGGCCGCGGTCTGCTCGGACACCGGCTGGGTGTAGGTCAGGTCGAAGCCGCCCGGGACGGCGCGCATCGTCTTGATGTCGAACGTGTTGCCGCCGTTGGGTGTCAGCTTCTGCAGGCCGAAGCGGAGTTTGCCCTCCTGGCCCCAGTTGCCGTCGGCGCCGAGCCCCCCGGCGTAGACGGCGCCGTCGGGGCCGAGGGTGAGGCGGTTGACGCCGGCTTCCAGCCCCTGGGTGTAGCGGAAGACCGCGCCCTGGTACTGGCCCTTCACCTTCTCCAGGTAGGCGCGCTGGAGGCCGCCGTAGGTGACGTCGCCGATCAGCATCTGACCCGCGAACTGCCCCTTCTTCAAGTACAGCGGTGTCGAGGGCGAGTTGGCGATCTCGTTCTGCGGCAGCCAGAGCACCGGCGCCGTGACGGGGGAGGACTCGAAGGGACCGGCGGGCTCGGTGTAGTGGTTGAAGAAGCGGTCCTGCTTGATCTGGACGAGCTTCGACGAGGGGAGCCAGCCGCCCTGGTTGTCGGTGGCGAACAGGCCGCCCTCCGGGCCCCATCCGATCCCGTTGGGCGTGCGCAGACCGCCCGCGACCGGGCTGATCCGGCCGGTCTTCTTGCTGATCTTGTAGGTGGTTCCGCGGTTGGGGGCGGGCTGCGGGGTGGTGGTCGCGCCGCCGTAGTCGATGGCGACGGAGAGGTTCACGTAGAAGTACCCGTCGCGGTACAGCAGACCGAACGCGAACTCGTGGAAGTTGCCCCCGTAGGGCCAGGTGGCGACCGTGCGGTACGTGTCGGTGACGTCGTCGCCGTCGTCGTCGACCAGCCGGGTCAGCTCGTGCTTCTGCGAGACGTACAGCGAGCCGTCGACGTACTTGAGGCCCATGGGTTCGCGCAGCCCTTCGGCCACCTTCTTGACGGTGACCTCGTCGCGGCTGGTCCCGCCGGTGACGTTGTCGAGCAGGTACACCTCACCGGCAACGTTGTCAGTGCCGCCCCAGGTGCTGATGGCCAGTCGTCCGTCGGGCAGCCAGTCCATGCCGCTGACCTGCGGTTCGAACCCTTCGGGGCGCAGGTCCGTGAGGTCGAGGTCGGGGCGTACGGAGGTGAGAGGCAGCCCGTCTCCGGGGGAGTCCCCGCTCGCCTCGCACTCCTTGCGGCCCGGCGCCGTCACCCGGACCACGCCGGCGTCGGTGGTCAGCGCCTTGCGGGGCACGACGGTGAACTCGCTCTCGCCCGGCGGTTTCCAGGACAGCTGCAGCTGCTGCCCGCCGTCCCGTTCGAAGTGGTCGAGGCGCAAGGGGTGGGATCCGGCGGTGAGATGGACGGTTCCGTCCTTCGGCTCAGCGCCGTGCAGACCGTCGTGGTCGATCACCGTCGAGCCGTCGAGCGTGAGCCTGGAGCCGTCGTCGCTGGTGAGCCGGAACACGTACGACCCGTCGCGGGGGGCGATCAGATAGCCGGTCGCCTCCGAGACGAACCGGTCCTCGAACCCGCCGAAGTCGGCGGCCGTGGACCAGTCGACGGTCGGCATGAGCTTGTCGTGGTTCGGGGTCTGTCCCGGCTTGAGGGTGCACAGCTTGCTGAGCGGGGTCTGGACGTCGTAGACGCGCAGTGTGACTCCGGGCTCCTGCGGCGGGATGTCGGCTGCGGCCGCCGGGGCGGCCAGGACCCCGCCGGCCAGGACGGCCGAGGTGAGCAGTCCGATGAGGTGTCTTCGGGTTCGGGGGAAGGGGCGTTGGCGCATTGGTCCTCCTGTGCTGGGGACCGGACCGTGCCGGATCGTTCCGGTCGTTCACGGGGGTGGAGCGCTGGTTGCGCCGCAAAGGTAAGAGACTTTCGCTTGTCATGTCCATACTTTGTCATCAGTGTGTTCAAAGTCGGTCCGCATCCCGGTGCGCCCGCCGTGAGCGCCGCTCGTGTGCTGCCCGGACTCAGGGGGTTCGGCCATGCCCCGATGGTGGAACTGATCATGGGTGGGCAGCACTTGGCTCCCGGGAATCTCCCGGAGGTGCGCCCGGGGGAGAGGCGGTGAGGACGGGTGAGCGAAGAGGGCGGCCGTGACTGGGTGCGCATGACCCCGGACGACTTCGACCGTGAGGCGCCGCCGCGCCCGGAGCCGGACGCCCGTGTGCCAGCCGAGCTGGACGAGTACGGGACGGCTCCCCTCTTCGGGGACGAGCCGGCTCCGGCGGGAACGGGCCGGCCGGTTCGGCCCTCCGCTCAACGCGTCCGCCAGGAGCGGCTGTTCTGACCCGCCGGCGCACGAGCACGACGGGACACGGCGAGAGTGCACCGGCCCAACCGGTTCGGGACGCCGCCCGAGGCTCCGGCCGGACGAGCCGGCACCACGATCCGGACGTCCCGCCGCCTCCCGCGCCGCGGGTACGTCGACGTCACCCGGCCGCGAGACCGTCGTTCCGACGGGCCGTCAGTTCCCCTTCAGCTCCTGGGCGAACATCACGAGGATGCCGCTGGGGCCGCGGACGTACGTGAGCTTGTAGAGGTCCTCGTAGGTCGCCACACCGCGCAGCGGATGGCAGCCGTGCCTCGCGGCTGTCTCGAGGGCTTCGTCGATGTCGTCGACCGAGAAGGCGACGCGGTGCATGCCGATGTCGTTGGGACGGGCCGGTTCCGTCTCCATCGCCTCGGGGTGGATGTACTCGAACAACTCCAGGCGGCCGTTGCCGTCCGGCGTCCGGAGCATCGCGATCCTGGCGTGATTGCCATCAAGACCGACGGCCGTGTCGGTCCACTCGCCACTGACGGTGTCGCGGCCGACGACCGTGAGGCCGAGGTCGGTGAAGAAGGCGATCGCCTCTTCGAGGTCCCGGACCGCGATGCCGACGTTCTCGAGTCTGATGGCCATGCCCGGCATGCTACCGAGCCGGGGCCCGCCGGACGCCGGTCGACAGGGGCGCGGCGACTGCGGACGGCTGGACGACGCGCCGGCGGTCGAGGAGCGGGGCGCCACCTCCACCTCGGTGACGTTCTCGCCGCCGCGCAGGCGCCCTCCGAGGCACCGACCGGTGGAGCCGGTCGGCGGGCAGCGGCACGCTGGTGCGGCCGCGGCTGGCACCGACCCGCGGCGATCGCCGGTCCCGGTAGCCGCGACCAGCGCAGCGGGGTGGTGTCCAGCGCCGGGTGTGCCGCACGGTACCGGTGGCGGGCACGGCGGCACTTGGTGGTGCCGTGCGCCGGGTGTGCCGCGTGGCGTCGGTGGCGGGTGCGGCGGCGCCCGGGCGAAGGCCTCGACCGGTCCCGGTAGCCGCGACCAGGGCAGCGGGGTGGTGTCCAGTGCCGGGTGTGCCGCACGGTGCCGGTGGCGGGCGTGGCGGGCGTGGCGGGCGTGGCGGGCGTGGCGGGCGTGGCGGGTGCGGCGGCGCCCGGTGGTGTCGAGTGCCGGGTGTGCCGCACGGCGTCGGTGACGGGCACGGCGGCGCCCGGGCGAAGGCCTCGACGTCGAGCCGCCGGCGGGTCGGGGTGACGGGCGGGGACACGCGACGGTCCGGATCCTCACGGCGCTCCTCCCGCACGGGAGCGCGGAGTTTCCCGACGGCCGACACCGCTTCCGCAACCTCGTCCCGGGCGGCGAGCACGGCCGGGGCCTGTGTGCGCCCGGCCGACGGCCCGGCCTGCGGGGAGGGCGCAACCGGTCGCCGGTAGGCTGCGGCGGTGCGCACGGTCGAGCTGTTGTTGGACGAGGCGGCGGAGCAAGCGGTGCGGGAGGCCTGGCGGCGGCTCGCGGACGCGGGGCTGCCCAGCCAGGCGCGGCACCGCTCACCCACCAACAGCCCGCACCTCACCCTGGCCGCCTGCCCGGAGCTGACCGCCCCGATCCGCTGGGAGCTCGCCGAGGTGGCCGCCGCCCTGCCGCTGCCGGTGCGGTGCACCGGCGTCGTCCGCTTCGAGCGGCCCACCTCCGTGCTGGCCTGGGCGCTGGACCTCGACTCCGCGCTGGCCGGACTGCACCGCAGGGTGTGGGAGGCCGTGGCCTCGGACAGCCCGCCGGAGACCCTCAACCCCTTTCACGCACCCGGGCGGTGGGCCCCGCACATCACCCTCGGGCGGACCCGGCGGGCCGGGGCCTTCGCCGACCGGCGCGTCCCCGCGCTGCTGCCGGCGCCGCCGCTGTCGGTGCGGCTCACCACCCTGCGCAGTTACGACACCCTGACCGGCGCCCTGGAGGTGCTGGAGCCCCGTCCGTGAACCCCGGCACGGGGGCGGCTGGCCCACGATCACGCGGTCGGGGACGACCTCGTTGGCGACCCGGCCCGACCCGCCTGACCAGGCAACACGGGCGGATGAGGTGAGGTCGCGGAAACTCGGGGAAAAAGGTCCGGCAGCTGACGGGAGGTTGTCGTGGAGCGTGCAGATCTGGAACTGGGCCACGTGCTGGCCGCCGCGGAGGCGGCGCCGCCCGGTGAGTCCGTGAACGTCGTCGCACGGGACCTGCAGAAGCGGTTCGGTGCGGCGCGCGTGTCGTTCCTGTTCGCCGATCTCATCGGACAGCGGCTGGTACGGCTCGCCGCGGCCGACGGTGACGCGGTGGACCAGCCCGGGCCGGTCGACCTGCGCGGCAGCGTCTACGACAGCGTGCTGCAGAGCCAGCGTCAGCATGTGGAACCGGACGGCCAGGGCGGACTGCGCGTCATCACGCCGGTCACCAACCGCGGCGACTGCATCGGCGTTCTGGAGGCGACCCTGCAGTCCGCCGACGACGCCGTGCTCCGGCAGGTCCGCGACGCGGCCCACGCGCTGGCGTACATCATCGTCACGGACCGCCGCTTCACCGACCTGTACCACCTGGGACGGCGCACCACCGAGACCAGCCTGGCCGCGGAGATCCAGCACCAACTGCTGCCCTCGGCCTCCTGCTGCGAAGCACCCCAGTTCACCCTCGCCGCCGGGCTGATCCCGGCCGACGACATCGGGGGTGACACCTACGACTACACCCTCGACCGCGACACCCTGCACCTGTCCATCACCGATGCCATGGGGCACGACACGAACTCCGCGCTGCTGGCGACGTTGCTGGTCGGCGCGCTCCGACGGGCGCGCCGCAGCGGCTGCGACGCCCTGAAGCAGGCCCAGCACGCCCACCAGGCCCTGCTGAGCCACAGCCGTGGCCTGGCCACCGGGCAGTTGCTGTGCGTCCAGCTCGGAACGGGGCTGTGCGAACTGGTCAACGCAGGTCACCCCTGGCCGCTGCGGCTGCGCGACGGCGTCGTCGAGGAGGTCAGACTCGCCGTGAACCTGCCGTTCGGGGTGGCGGCACCCACCTCCTACCGGGTGCAGGAACTGCAACTGCGCCCGGGTGACCGCCTGATCCTGCTCACCGACGGCATGCAGGACCGCGGCGCGGCAGCGGTCGACCTGGCCTCGGTCATCCACGACACCCGCGAACAGCATCCGCGGGAGGCCGTCCGGAGCCTGACCGCGGCGGTGCTCGACGCCTGCCACGGCCATCTCCGCGACGACGCCACGGTCCTGATACTGGACTGGCACGGCGACCGCGGCCGACCGGCCGACCTCGGCGGGTCGTACGTACCGGAAGCGGACTTCGGCCCGGAGAGGTCGCCGTCATCGGCTTCGACGACGTCGAGAGCGGACGCTTCGGCGTCCCCACCCTGAGCACCGTGGCACCACCCGGCAATGCCGCGGTCGCCCGGGTCGCCGCCGCGCTGCCGCGACGCCGGATGGACGAGGCCGCGGGAACCGCGGCGGACGCCTCCTGGACCGACGTGCGGTCGCCGCAAGACCTGGTGGTGGCGCACCGGCCGGTACTGCGCGAGAGCACGGGAGGCACTGGCGGGTCACTTCCCACGGACTCCTGGCCGGCGCGGGTCTGATCACCGCGCTTCGCCGATCGGCCACGCACCGGCACGGAAGGTGCGGCGCCTCACCCGCACCTGGCCCGGTGTGCCCGGTGCCGTTGCCGTTGCTCGTCGTCCGTGCCCGTCGCCCGTCGCCCGTCAGCCCGTGTCCGTCACCATCACCCGTCTCCGTCCCCCGTGTTCCGGCGCTGCCCGGTCAGGCGGGCGGGAGCGGGAAGAGCATGCAGCTGCTCGTGGCATGGGCCAGCAACCGGTCCTCCGAGTCGCGCAGTTCGGCCTGGGCGAGCGCCGTGCGACGCCCCGAGTTGAGGACCGTGCCGACGGCGCGGACCTTGCCGGTGTCGACGGTGACGGGACGGAGGAACTTCAGGTTCAGGTCGATCGAGGTGTATCCCGTGCCCGGGGGCAGCGTGGACTGCACCGCGCAGCCGGCCGCCGAGTCCAGGAGCGTGGCGTACACACCGCCGTGGACGCTGCCGATCGGGTTGTAGTGCTCCTCGCCCGGCACCAGGGCGAAGACCGCCCGGCCGTGCTCGGCCTCTTCGAGGGTGAAGCCCAGGGCCGCGGCGATCGGCGGAGCGGGCAGGCGCCCGTCCAGGATCTCGCGGAGGAAGCCGAGACCGCTGTGCTGAACGACGGCACCGGCGGAGACCCGCGGGTCCTCCCACTCGAACGTGCGTGACCTGCGCATTCCCGCTCCCTCGTACATCTGGCTTCTCCGGGCGAAGCTAGCTGGATCGACATCTGGCTGTCAATGCCGAAGTCAGCCTAGGATGGGCGCATGAGGTGGTTGGAGACGAGCACGGCGAACTGCACGGTCCAGCGGACCCTGGACCTGGTCGGCGAGAAATGGTCGCTGCTGCTGCTGCGGGACGCCATGAACGGCGTCAGGCGCTTCGACGACTTCCGTCGGCACATCGGGCTGTCCGAGGCCGTCCTGGCGGACCGGCTGCGCAAGTTGGTCGCGGCCGGGATCCTGGAGACCGCCGCCTACCGCGAACCGGGCAGCCGCACCCGGCACGAGTACCGCCTCACCCGCAAGGGCTGGGACCTGTGGCCCGCGATGATCGCCCTCAAGCAGTGGGGTGACCAGTACGCGGCGGATCCCGAGGGCCCGCCCCTGGCCGTCCACCACGAGGAGTGCGGAGAAGGGCTGCGCGCCGTGGTGGTCTGCGGAGAGGGCCACGGGCCGCTGACGCCTCCGGAGGCCGGTATCCGCCCGGGCCCCTCGGCGCGGCCCGCCACCTGACGGTCCGACGGGCCGGGCGGGACGTCCGCCGCCGCGGCCAGAGGCGCACTGCCGCTGCCCCACCTGCTCCCGCAGCCCTGCGCCCGCGCGGCCCTGCCCTCCCGCAGCTCTGCCCCCGCGAAGCCGTACGCGGGGGCCGACCCGGCCGCCCACCACGGACTCCGCCTGCGTGACGGTCACGCGCCTGCTTCTCCGAGGGCGCCCACCTGCCTTACCGCCTGCTCGCGCGGCCCCCGCGCGGCCCCCGCGCGGCCCCCGCGCGGCCCCCGCGCGGCCCCCGCGCGGCCCCCGCGCGGCCCCCGCGCGGCCGCCGTCGCGCCGGGGGAGGAGGGGCGCAGCGGGCCGTGCCCTCCCGCAACGCCCGTTGCGGAAGGGCACGGTCGGCCGGTCAGGACGACTCGCGCACCACCAGCTCCGTGGGCAGTGTGACCTGTTGTCGGGGCGCGCCGTGCCGCGTGATGTCGGTCAGGATGCGGGCCATCGTCCGGCCCAGTTCCTCCACCGGCTGCCGCACCGTGGTCAGGGGCGGGTTGGTGTGGCGGGCGAGGATGGAGTCCTCGAAACCGACGACGGCGACGTCTGCGGGCACCTGCCGCCCGGACCGGCGCAGTTCGGCCAGGGCGCCGACCGCCATCAGGTCGGAGGCGGCGAAGACGGCGTCCAGGTCCGGGACGCGTTCAAGAAGCAAACGCATCGCGCGCGCACCGCCCTCCTCGGTGAAGTCGCCCGCCTCGATCATGGCGTCGGAAGCGGGCACACCCGCCTCCCCGTGCGCGGCGCGCCAGCCGGCGAGCCGGCTGCGGCCGACGTCCATGTCCAGCGGGCCGCTGATCGTGGCGACGCGCCGCCGGCCGCGCTCCAGCAGGTGCCGTACCGCCACCGCTGCGCCGCCGGCGTTGTCGGAGTTGACGTAGCTCAGGCGCTCGCCCGCGTCGCGCCGGCCGGCCAGCACGGTGGGCAGCCCCATCTCCTCCAGCATGCCCGGCAGCCGGTCCTCGGAGTGCACCGAGACGAGCAGGACGCCGTCCACGCGGCGGGTCGCCACCGACTCGGTCAGCTGGTCCCGCTCGGCCTGGTCGCGGACGAGCATCAGTTGCAGTTGCGTGCAGCTCTCGGCGAACGCGCTGCTCACGCCGCGGATGAGGGCCGCGAAGAACGGCTCGGAACCGAGCCGGCTCTCCGACTCCGGGATCACCAGGGCCACGGCATCGGTGCGGTTGGTGACCAGGCCGCGGGCGACCGAGTTGGGGACGTAGTTCAGCTCCTTGATCGCCGCGAGGACCCTGGCCCGGGCCTCCGCGCTGACCAGGTCCGAGCCGTTGACGACACGGGACACCGTGGTGCGGCCCACGCCGGCGCGGGCGGCGACCGTTTTGATCGTTGGACGGCGGTTGCCGCTCATGTGCTCCCCCCTCGGCGCCGCGGAGGCAGGGCCTGCCGCGGAGGTGACCTGCGGCAATTCTTGCAGACTCGGCGGTCGCCGGAGCACCCCGGGACCCCGGGGCAGCCGGCCGCGGCCCGTGGCGACGGCAACGAGTCGCGTTCAAGTCATTGACAGATCCGCCTCCTCCAACGAGTCTTCGTTGCGCCGATGGGAACGTGCCCACCCACAAGTGGGCACGTTCCCAATCTGTAGAGCCGTCATGAAGGTCATCGCTGTAGCCATCGCAGTAGTCAGCGCAGAAGTCGTCACTCCGATGTGTCAGCGCGGTCGCTAGGAGGAGATCAATGGGCACTTCCGGTTCGTTGCGCAGAAGGGCGGTAGCGACGGCCGCGACCGTCGGCGCGCTGGCGCTCGTCGTCGGCTGCGGCGGCAGCGACGGCTCCGCCACCGGGGGCGGGAAGAAGGACGGCAAGGTCACCATCACCATGGGCCTGTACGGAGTGATGGGAATCAAGGAGACGGGCCTCCTCGAGCGGTACGAGAAGGAGAACCCCGGGGTCGACATCAAGGCCGAGATCGCCGGTGACGAGCAGACGTACTACACCGCGCTGCAGACCAGGCTCGCCGCCGGCAAGGGCCTGAAGGACATCCAGGGCATCGAGATCGGCCGGGCCAAGGAGATCACCGACACCCAGGCGGACAAGTTCGCCGACTTCAGCGACGTGTCGGGCACCGACCACTTCCTGCCGTGGAAGGAGTCGCAGATCAGCACCGCCGACGGCAAGGTGCTCGGCCTGGGCACCGACATCGGCCCCATGGCCGTCTGCTACCGCAAGGACTACTTCGAGAAGGCGGGGCTGCCCACGGACCGCGAGGAGGTCGCGAAGCTCTGGGAGGGCGACTGGAAGAAGTACGTCGAGGTCGGCCGCACCTTCAAGAAGGACTTCAAGGGCAAGGACGTCGCCTACATGGACGCGGCCAGCGGCCTGTTCAACGCCATGATCTACGGCCACCCCGAGCAGTTCTACGACGAAAAGGGCGAGTTGATCTACGACAGCAACCCCGTCGTCAAGCAGGCGTGGACTCTCGCGGCCGACGCGGCGGAGGACGGCCTGACGGCCAAGCTCCGCCAGTTCCAGCCCGGTTGGGACCCCGGTCTGGCCAACGGGACGTTCGCCACGGCCGTGTGCCCGGCGTGGATGCTGAGCCACATCAGCGAGAAGGCCGGCCCGGCGAACAAGGGCAAGTGGGACGTGGCGAAGGCCCCCAAGGGCGCCAACTGGGGCGGGTCCTTCCTCGGCGTGGTGGAGCAGAGCCCGGTCAAGGAGGAGGCCAAGAAGCTCGTCGCCTGGCTGACCGCACCCGAGCAGCAGACCCACATCTTCAAGGAGATCGGCAACATCCCCTCCTCGCGCCAGGCACTGGACAGCCCGGACGTGAAGGGCGCCGAGTCGGAGTACTTCAGCGGTGCGCCGATCGGCCAGATCTTCGGCGCCGCCGCCCAGGAGATACCGGACAAGCAGGTCCTCGGCCGCAAGGACGGCACGATCAAGGACACCTTCTCCCAGGGACTGACCCTGATCGAGCAGCAGGGCACCGCGCGCGACGAGGCCTGGGAGACCACGGCGGAGCGCATCGAGAAGGCGGTCGGCTGACCGCCGGGCCTCGCGGCCGTCCGGGCCCGCACCGCCTCCCCGCGGCGGGCCCGGGCGGCCGGCTCAACCATCCGCTCTCAGGAAGGATTTCCGGTGGCCACCTCCACCACCAAGGCCCGGACCGGGGACGGCCCCGCGGGATCACCCCCGGACGGGGGCACCGCCCGGCGCGGGGCGCTGCTGCACCGGCTCGACGTCAAGGGCGCTCCGTACGTGTTCGTCGCGCCGTTCTTCGTCGTCTTCGCCGCGTTCAGCTTCTACCCGCTGATCTACACCTCGTGGATCTCCCTGCACGACGTGGAACTGGCCACCCTCGACGTCATGGAGTGGGTGGCCCTCGACAACTACGTCGAGCTGTGGGGCGACGCGCGGTTCTGGAACGCGCTGCAGAACACCATCACCATCGGCGTCATCTCGACGGTGCCGCAGCTGCTGATGGCACTGGGTCTGGCGCACCTGCTCAACTACCGGATGCGCGCCTCGCTGTTCTTCCGCGTCGCCTCGCTGGTGCCGTACGCGACCTCCGTCGCCGCGGCCGCCCTCGTCTTCACCATGATCTTCGAGCGGGACTTCGGGATGATCAACTGGGCGCTCGGCTCGGTCGGGATCGACCCCGTGGACTGGGAGGCCGACAAGTGGCCCGCCCAGGTCGCCATCTCCACCATCGTCATCTGGCGGTGGACCGGCTACAACGCGCTGCTCTACCTGGCCGCGATGCAGGCCATTCCCGCCGAACGGTACGAGGCGGCCTCCCTGGACGGCGCCTCCCGGTGGCAGCAGTTCACCCATGTCACCGTCCCCGGGATCCGCTCCACCATCGTCTTCACCATCGTGCTCTCCACGATCGGCGCCACTCAGCTGTTCGGTGAGCCGCTGATCTTCGGCCAGGGCCCCAACGGGGTCAGCGGCGGTGCGGACAACCAGTACCAGACGCTGGGACTGCTGCTGTACGAGGAGGGCTGGAAGAACTACCAGATGGGCCGCTCGGCGACCGTGGCCTGGGCGATGTTCCTGCTGCTCGTCCTCGTCTTCCTCGTCCAGCGCCTCGTCAAGCGCGCACGTGCGCGCACGCCCTGACCCGGAGTCACCATGACCACTCAGAGTCTCCCGGCCCGGACCGGTACCGCGGCCCAGACCCCCGCCGACCGGCCGGCCGGCCACGGGGGCCGCAGGCTGCTGCGCCAGCGCGCCGGCCGCCAGCACCACGCCGGCCCCCTCTCCTACGTCCTGCTCGTCATCATGGCGGTGCTGTCGATCTTCCCGTTGTACTGGACGATGGTGGCCGCCTCCACCGACAACACCCGGGTCAGCCAGACACCGCCGCCCTTCCTGCCCGGCCCGAACCTGTTCAGCAACCTCGCCCGGGCCTGGGACGAGGCGGCGATGGGCAAGGCGATGATCAACAGCCTGATCGTCGCCGGAGTGATCGCCCTGTCCACGGTGATGTTCGCGACGCTCGCCGGGTTCGCCTTCGCCAAGCTGAAGTTCAAGGGGCGCAACGTCCTGCTCATGCTGGTGATCGGCACGATGATGGTGCCGCCGCAGCTCGGCGTCGTACCGCTGTTCATGATGATGGCCGAGCTCGGCTGGTCGCAGCAGCTGCCCGCCGTCATCTTCCCGACGCTGGTGAGCGCGGTGGGCGTGTTCTTCATGCGGCAGTACCTGTCGGAGGCGCTGCCGGACGAACTCGTCGAGGCCGGACGCGTGGACGGTGCGCACTCGCTGCGGATCTTCTGGAGCATCGTGCTGCCCGTCGCGCGGCCCGCGATGGCCGTCCTGTTCATGATCACGTTCGTGCACGCCTGGAACGACTTCTTCTGGCCGTTCGTGGTCCTCGACATGACCAACCCGACGGTCCCCGTCGCCCTCACCCAGCTCAGCGCGGGCTACGTCCGCGACCAGTCGCTGATCATGGCCGGCGCGCTGCTCGGCACCCTGCCGCTGCTGGCGATGTTCGTCGTCTTCGGCCGTCAGATCGTCAGCGGCATCATGGCGGGCGCCGTCAAGGGCTGACCTGGCGGGCGCCGGCAAGGGCCGGCCCGCCGCCCCGACGAGAGGCCCGCACCCCGCCTCCCTCCGGCCCGTCACCCACCCCCGAAGCCCTCCGCACACCCCTCCTCGAAAGGACTTACGTGGTCACCGCAGCACAGCAGACCGCCGCACCCGGCCCGGACGCCCCCCGCACCTTCCCCCGGAACTTCCTGTGGGGCTCCGCGACCGCCGCCTACCAGATCGAGGGCGCCGCGGCGGAGGACGGCCGCACCCCCTCCATCTGGGACACCTACGCCCGCACCCCCGGCCGGGTCCGCAACGGCGACACCGGTGACATCGCCACCGACCACTACCACCGCTGGCGCGAGGACGTCGCCCTCATGGCCGAACTCGGCCTGGGCGCCTACCGCTTCTCCCTCGCGTGGCCCCGGATCCAGCCCACCGGCCGCGGCCCCGCCGTGCAGAAGGGCCTGGACTTCTACCGGCGCCTCGTCGACGAACTGCTGGAGAAGGGCATCAAGCCCGTCGCCACCCTGTACCACTGGGACCTGCCGCAGGAACTGGAGGACGCCGGCGGCTGGCCCGAGCGTGCCACGGCCGAGCGGTTCGCCGAGTACGCGGCCCTCGCGGCGGACGCCCTCGGTGACCGGGTGAAGACCTGGACCACACTCAACGAGCCCTGGTGCAGCGCCTTCCTCGGCTACGGCTCCGGCGTGCACGCGCCCGGCCGCACCGACCCCGTCGCCGCCCTGCGCGCGGCCCACCACCTCAACCTGGGACACGGTCTGGCCGTCCGGGCGCTGCGCGACCGCCTCCGCGCCGACGCCCAGGTCTCGGTCACCCTCAACATCCACCACGTCCGCCCGCTCACCGGCACGGACGGCGACGCCGACGCGGTACGCCGGATCGACGCGCTCGCCAACCGCGTCTTCACCGGCCCGATGCTGAACGGCGCCTATCCGGAGGACCTGTTGAAGGACACGGCGGAGCTGACCGACTGGTCCTTCGTCCGGGACGGCGACCTGGCGCGGATCCACCAGCCGCTGGACTTCCTCGGCGTCAACTACTACAGCCCGACGGTGGTCTCCGAGTCCGACGGCCGCGGCACGCACACCTCCGACGGACACGGCAACAGCTCCCACAGCCCCTGGCCGGGCGCCGACCGGGTCGCCTTCCACCAGCCGCCCGGCGACACCACGGCGATGGGCTGGGCCATCGACGCGGGCGGCCTGCACGACCTGCTGCGGCGGCTCGCTGCCGACTTCCCCCGCCTGCCGCTGGTCATCACCGAGAACGGTGCCGCCTTCGACGACTACGCCGACCCCTCCGGCCAGGTCAACGACCCGGCCCGGATCGCCTACGTACGCGACCACCTCGCCGCCGTCCACCAGGCGATCCTGGACGGCGCGGACGTGCGCGGCTACTTCCTGTGGTCCCTGCTGGACAACTTCGAATGGGCCCACGGCTACAGCAAGCGCTTCGGTGCCGTGTACGTCGATTACCCGACCGGCACCCGCATCCCCAAGGCCAGCGCCCGCTGGTACTCCGGGGTCGCCCGCACCGGCGTGCTGCCCGGCGCCTGACGCCCGCGGCACGGGACAAGGCCCGCCGCGCACGACCGCGTTGGCGGGTTCTCCCCGTACCCGCCGCCGGGGGCAGTATCGTCCGGAATCCCGAAGTGCCTGAACCGGACTGTCCCCACACGGGCGAGGAGACGTGGCCGACTTCTACAGATCCCCCGTACCCGGGTTCGCCGTCGACGTCCACCAGAACGAGTACCTGCCGGAGGGCGGCCGGGACGTCGACGCGATCGTCACGGTCACGGCCACCCGCGGCGGCCGGGGCAGCGGACCGCACCCGGACCCGGCGGCGTCCGCGCGACGCGCCGCGGTGGCGATCGTGGTCGACTGCTCCGGGTCGATGGGCCGTCCGCCGGCCAAGATGCAGGTGGCCAGGGCGGCGACCGCCGCCGCCATCGACGCCGTGCGCGACGGCGTGCGCTTCGCCGTCGTGGGCGGCACGCACCGGGCCACGGAGGTGTATCCGGGGGACGGCACCCTCGCGGTGGCCGACGCCCGCACCAGGGAGGAGGCCAAGCGGGCCCTGCGCACGCTCTCCGCGGGCGGCGGCACGGCCATCAGCACCTGGCTGCGCCTCGCCGACCGTCTGCTGCACTCCGCCGACCTGGACGTCCGGCACGCGGTCCTGCTCACGGACGGACGCGACGAGAACGAACCGCCTGAGGAACTGCGGGCCGCCCTGGACGCCTGCGCGGGCCGATTCACCTGCGACGTGCGCGGCGTGGGCACGGACTGGGCGGTGAAGGAGGCGACGGACATCGCCTCGGCGCTGCGGGGCCGTGCCGGCACCGTGGCCGGTCCGGCCGGCCTGGTGGAGGACTTCACCCGGGTGATGGCGAAGGCGACGGACCAGGAGGCCGGCGCTGTCACGCTGCGCCTGCGGACGCCCGTCGGCACGCGGACCGTCTTCGTCAGGCAGGTCTCGCCCGGCGTCGCGGAACTGACCGGCCGGCACACCGGAACAGGCCCGCGCACCGCCGACTACCCCACGGGTTCCTGGGGCGAGGAGTCGCGCGACTACCACGTCCGTGTCCGTGTCCCCGCGTCGGACGTCGGCCGGCAGATGCTGGCGGCCCGCGTCTCGCTGGTCACCCACGCGAGCGACGGCAGCACGCGTCCTCTGGCCCAGGGGCTGATCCGTGCGGCGTGGACCGACGATCCCGCGGCCTTCACCGCGATCGACCCGGTCGTCGCCCGTTACACGGGTCAGGCGGAGCTGGCCGAGGCCATCCAGCAGGGGCTCGACGCCCGCAGGGCCGGTGACAGCGAAGCGGCCGTGGCCAGGTTGGGACGCGCGGTGCAGCTCGCCGGCGCGCTGGGCCAGGACGACACCAGCGCACTGCTGGCCAGAGTGGTGGACGTGGTCGATGCCGCGACCGGCACGGTCCGGCTGCGGTCCAGGGTCACGGACGCGGACGCGGACGAGATGACCCTGGAGACCCGCTCGACCAAGTCGGTCCGCGCCGTTCCGCGCCCCGGGGCGCTCGATCACGACGACAGCCCGTCCCAGCACGGCCCTCCCGGCCACGGCCCACCCGGCCACGGCGCGCCCGGGCGGCCGGGCGACGGCGAGGAGGGGCACGGCCGGGAACCGCGCTTCCTGCAGGCGGAACTGGTCGAGCAGGCGCCTCCCGGGCGCGAGGTTCCCCTGCACGTGCGGGTCACCGCAGGAACCGGCGAGTCCGGCGTGGCCATGAGGGGATTCCCCCTCCCGGTGACGGGAGCGCGGCTGCTGATCACCGTGCACGCGCCCGGTCTGCTGGCCCTGGGAGACCTGCAGCAGGAGCTGACCGTCCGTCCCGGTCAGGACTCGCCCTGGCTCCAGTTCGGTCTGCGCACCATGAAACCGGGACTGCACACCGTCACCGTGCGGGCCTTCCACAAAGGCACCTTCCTCGGTGAACTGCGCGCGCAGGTCTCCGTGCAGCCCGGCACCCCCGCCAGGGACGGCCCCCCGCGCGCGGCACCCCTGACCTCGCTCGCGTTCGACCCGGGGGAGGTGACCCTGCAGGTCCTCAAGGGCGCGGACGGCGCCTACAGTTTCCAGCTCCTCAGCGAGACGACCTACGCCCCCGAGTCCTTCCGCCTGCTGGCGGGCGACTCGCACGGTGCCAGGGAACGGATCTACGACGAGCTGCGGCGCACCGCGGCCGCGGCCGGGCAGGCGGGAGGCACCGATCAGCGCACGGCCCGGCGCCGGCTGGTCAACCTCGGGGTGCAGTTGTGGGCGACGGCGGTGCCCGACGCCGTGCGGCAGCAGTTCTGGGAAGAGATCGGGCACGTCACCGCCCTGACGGTGCTCGGCGAGCACGACGTCGTCCCCTGGGAGCTGCTGTACCCCCTGGACGGCCACCGTGAGGGCGACGGTTTCCTCGCCGAGTGGCTGCCCGTCGTCCGCCGGGTCTTCGGACAGGACCGGGTGCGCGAACTGTCCCTGTCCTCCGCCGCCTTCGTCGTGCCGCCCGGCTCGCCTCCCGAAGCGGAGCGTGAGGTGCTCGCGCTCCGGGCGCGTCTGGGCGCCTCCGTGACCGACGGCGGCACGCTGACCCATCGCGCCGCCGTGAGCGACCTCATCGACGCGGGGCTCCACGGGCTGCTGCACTTCGCCTGCCACAACTCCTTCACCAGCGCGGGCTCGCACGTCACGATGGCCGACGGCCCGTTCGACCCCATCGACCTCGCCTACGCCACCCACTCCGGAGCCCTGCGCACCACGCATCCGCTGGTGTTCTTCAACGCCTGCCGCAGCGCGGGCCAGATCGACTGGTTCTCGGCCGGGCTCGGCTGGGCACCGCAGTTCCTCCAGGCCGGCGCGGGGGCGTTCATCGGTACCCTCTGGCCGGTACGGTCCGACTCCGCGCTGCTGTTCGCCGACACCTTCTACGAGCACCTGGTCACCGGGGGACAGAGCCTCGGGCAGGCGTCCCTGAACGCGCGACGGGCGCTGCGCGACCACGGCGGGGACCCCACCTGGCTGGCGTACGCGGTGTACGGCAGTCCCGCGGCGCGCGCCGCCGTTCCCGAGACGTCGGCCCCGCGAGGGTGACCCGGCTCTCGGGGGTGACCGGCGCCCGGGTCAGGCCCGCGCAGCCGACAGCCGACGCGTCACCACGGCGCCGAGCGTGCGCGCCTCGTGCGCCGATCCCGGGTCGGTGCCGGTGAGTTCGGCGACCCGGCGCAGGCGGTAGTCGTGGTCACGAGGTCCGGCCCCGGCCGGAGCCCGTGGGCCACCGTGTGCGGCAGGCGCCGAGCGAGGGCACCTCCGCGGTGGCTGTCACCCCGACCGGGAGCTGACCCGGTCGGCCCCCCGAGCCGTCCCCGACTGGACCGTCGAACACCGCGGTTCCGGGCCGGATCACGTCGACCGCTCCTCGCCGGCGTGCGCGGCCGCAGCACCGACGCGGCCCAGCGACCGGTCCGCCAGGCACAGGGCCAGGAACGCGGCGGCCACCCCGGTCAACGCCCAGGCCATGGCGTGCAGTCCGGAATCGGTGGCGCCGTGGCGGAAGAACACGGCGGTGGCCGCCGCCGCGAACAGTGCGCCGACGTACATGAACGTGCGCAGCAGTCCCGCGGACGAGCCCATGCGGGCCGGATCGGCCTGCGCGTACAGGGCGTTCTGGTTGGCCAGCCCGACCAGCCCGTGCGGGATGCCGGCGACCGCGCCGAGTGCGACCAGCAGCCATACCGGACTGTCGGCCCGGAGCAGCAACAGCGCGGCGCAGCCGAGGCACTGGAAGGCAGCGCCGACGACGAGCCTGCCCCGCACCCCACTCCGGCGTCCCGTCAGCGCGGTGACACCGACCGCCGTCGCCGACAGCGGAAGCAGCAGCAGACCGGCCTGCGACGCGCTCAGTCCCCGGCCCTCCTGGAGCCACTGGCCGTAGCCGTAGAAGAAGGCGTACGACGTGGTGCAGGCGAGACACTGCCGCGTGAACGTGACGAGCAGCGGTACGTTGCCGCCGAGAACGCGCAGATCCATGAACGGCCGCGCCGTGCGGAGCTCGCGGTGGACGAACACGCTGCCCGTGGCCAAGCCCAGTACGGGCAGGTACCAGTGCGCGACTGCCGGGTCCGTCAGGAAGAACATGAACGCGGTCAGCGATCCGGCGAACAACAGCATGCCCGGCACGTCGATGCGGGGCGTGCGGTCCGGGGGTGTTCCGCGCGGCAGCCACAGTGCGCCCAGGACGAGGCACATCAGGGACAGCGGCACGTTGACGCCGAAGACCAGCTGCCAGCCGCCCGCGCCGATCAGGAGGCCGCCCAGGGCCGGGCCGAGGACCGCGACGACCTGGTTGGACATCGACAGCGCGGCGAGGACGCCGCTCGGGTCCCTCCGGCCGGTGCGCTCGGACTCGGAGCGCAGCAGTGACATGGACGCCGGGAACGCCGCCGACGTGCCGAATCCGAGCAGGAGGCGCGAGACGACCAGCACCCACAAGTCGGGGGCGAGCATGCCGAGCAGTCCGGCGAGCCCGGTCAGCGCGGAACCCAGCAGATGGAGCCGGCGCGGACCGAACACGTCGACGAGCCGGCCCATCACCGGCTGTCCCACGGCCGTCGCGAGGTAGAGACCCGAGACCAGCCATGCCGTCTGCGAGGGCGGCACGTCGAAGGCGCGGCCGATGGGAATCAACGCGACCGCCAGCATCGAGGAGTTGACGGGGTTGAGCATCGAGCCCAGGATCATCGGTGCGATCAGACGGCGGTCGAAGCCGCCCTCGCCGGACCGGCGCCGCGACCGCGCGGCCGCGCGCGTCACGCCCGCGTCCCCTCGTCGGGCAGCGCCATGGCGGTGGTCACCACCCGCACCTCCTCGTCGGCGCCGCCCTGTCGGGCGGCAACGGGCCGAGTTCCGGGGACAGAAGCCGGGCCACGGCCGCGGACGGGGGGTACGCCAGCGCGAGTGCCGCGCCGCCGGCGCGGTCGGCTCCCGCGCCGGTGCCCGCCATCGCAGTCGTTCGCCCGCGGCAGTGCGCGCCGGGCGGGGTGCCAGGCGTCTCGCGCAGCGTGCGCAGGCCGGGCGGTCCGGACCGCCTGCTTGTCCCGCGACCGGCCATCAGCCGGGCAACCTGTGGGCCGAGTCGGGGGCGGGTCACGGCCGGGGGGCCTGCGACGTACGGGGGCGCGAAGTGGTCGGGGCCGGTGCCGGGGACGATGTCGAGGCGTGCGTCGCCGCCGCGCTCGTACCAGTCGGCTCGCCGCGCCTGGTTCTGCCGTTCCACCGCTTCGTCGGTCACGTTCGCGGGATCCCTCCTCAGTCGCTATGTGCTATAGCACCGCGGGTGGGAGGCGTGAACGCCCTGGCCCCCTCAGTGCGAGAAACGTGCTGTGAGCAGGGAGGAACTCGACGCCCGGCTGTGCGCGTTCATCAGCTCCTCCGCACGCCTGCCGTCTCCGGCGGCGATCGCGTCGTAGATGGCGCGGTGCTGGTGATAGCGCCCGTCCACGGCGCCGCGCCGTTCGTCGCCGGCCTCGGACAGGACGGTGTCACGCCGTTCGTCCACGCCGAAGGCGTCGACCATGTGCAGCATCTGCAGCAGCGTCGCGTTCCCGCAGGCCTGGTCCACCAGGCTGTGGAACCGCCGCGTGCAGTGCAGGATCTCCTCGATCAGCTGCCGCTCCTCGTCACTGCCCGGAGACAGTCCGGCCGCCCGGCCACGCAGCCGGTCGGCCTCGTCGAGGACGTCACGCATCTGCCGCTTCTGCGCCGCCGTCGACTTCTCGGCGGCCAGGCGTGCGGCCAGCGCGCGGAGCGAGTCCCCGATCATGGAGAACTCGCGCAGTTCCTCTTCCGTGTACTTCGCGATGCGCACGGAGCGCGGGCCGGTTCTCTCCACGAGCCGGTCCTGCTCCAGGCGGCGCAACGCCTCACGTACCGGCGTGGCGCTGATGTCGAGAGACTCGGCGAGCCCCCGCTCGGTCACCTTCTGGCCTCGTTCCAGGACGCCCGAGACGATCGCCTCGCGGATCGCCGTGTACGCCTGATCCCCGAGCGTCGCGGAGATCGTGAGCTGCGGGAGCTGAGCCATGGCAAGTACCGTATGTGCTACAGCACGATTGTCAACCAGTCGCGGGGAGGCGGGCATCCGACCGGCTGTCGCGACCGTCAGGAAACGCTCAGGTTCTTCGCGGGCCGACCGTCAACCGCGGTGTGAATGATGTGCGGGGCCGGGCTGTCGAGCCGAGAAGAAGGACCCGTGAACCAGGTAATCGTCGCAGGAGGGCCGTCCCTTGTGCGGACCGCGCTCACCCAGGTGATCGACGCGAGCGGCACCCTGAGGGTGGCTCACACCCCCGCGGACGCCGGGGAGCTCAGAGGTCTGCTCGACGCGGGCCTCGACGCGGACGTCGTGGTGCTCGACCGCTCCCTCCACACCGGCGAACCGGACGGCTTCACCGCCTTGGTCCACGACACAGGCGCCGAGGCACGGGTTGTCGTCTTCGGCGTTGCGAGCGTTCAGGACATCGACGCCCAGGTGCGCGCCGGCGCCACGGGCGTCCTCGGCGCCGACGTCAGCGCGTCACAGTTCGTCGCCGCCCTGGAGACCGTGTGCCGGGGCGGGCTCGTCGTCGCCCTGGACACGGCCCCGGCGGTCAGGAAGGCTCCGGCACGGGTCACACCCGCACTCACCGGGCAGCTCTCCCTGCGGGAGCGCGAGATCCTCACGATGCTGTCGAGCGGCCAGGACAGTGCGTCCATAGCCCGGGACCTCGCTCTGAGTCCTCTCACGGTGAAGACCCACATCACCCACATGCTCGGCAAGCTCGGAATCCGCCAGCGCGGACACCTGGTCGCCTTCGCCTATGAGAGCGGGCTCATCGTGCCGGGCACGACACCCACCGGTTTCCTGGCGGACCGGCTGCGGGCGGCCTCGTAACCCCTCCACGGACGGGGCGCGGGCGGGGAGCCGGCGCACCTGGAAGCGGCCAGGGCAGCAGCCGGCCAGGTCCGAGGCGGTCGCGGCGGCAGTTCCGCCGCGACCGCGTCAGGCACCGTGTCCGGGGCCGTCCGCTGACGGGCCGTGTGCCGTGCGGGAGCTCGCGCGGCGTCGTCGAGTGAGGCGCGCGACCCCCACGCCTCGCGCGCGCCCCGCTGCATCTCCACGCTCGACATCGGGGTCGCGGGGCGGCGGCCGGAACTTCCTGACGGTCTGCCAGCGCTGGAGCCCGGCGTTGAGCGCGGACGATTCCCTGTCAGGGTCTGTGTGCCAGTGCAGGCACGGCATCCTCCGGATATCGGTGGGTCCGGGGTCGGTCTGGTAGACAGGACGTGCGAGAGCCGTCAGGGGCGAGGACCGCGCGGGAGCCGGATGGTGACGGTGGTGCCGACCCCCACCTCCGAGTGCACGGCCACCTGCCCGCGGTGGGCGTGGACGATGGCCTCCACGATGGCCAGCCCCAGACCCGAACCCCCGTAGGCGCGGCTGCGGCTGGCCTCCGCGCGCCAGAACCGCTCGAACACGCGCGGCAGGTCTTCGGGGGCGATCCCGGGGCCGTCGTCGATGACACTCAGCTGCGCGGTCTCGTGGCCGAGGGTGATCTCGACGCGTACCGAGGTCCGGGCCGGAGTGTGCTGGACGGCGTTGCCGACGAGATTGCGCAGGACCTGCTGCAGACGGGCGGCGTCCCCGACGACGGGTGCGGGCCGTGCGGGTGCCATGGAGATGTCGCGCTGGGGGTAGATGACCTGGGCGTCCTCGACGACACCCGCGGCCAGGACGGTGAGGTCCACGTCGTCCTGCTCTACGGGGCGCCCGGCGTCGAGCCGGGCGAGCAGCGAGAGATCCTCCACAAGCAGCCGCATCCGCCCCACTTCGTTCTCGATGTGCTCCAGTGCCGTCTCCAGGCCCGGACCGGAGAGGCCGCCCTGGCGGTGCAGATCCAGCCATCCGGAGATGGTGGACAGGGGGGTGCGCAACTCGTGGGAGGTGTCGGCGGCCAGCGAGCGGACGGTCGCCTCCGCGCGGGCCTGGGCGTCGAACGCGCGGTTGACCGCCTTGGCCAGCAGGTCGGCCTCGCTGCCGTTGCGGTGGGTGGGCAGCCGCTCGGTCAGGGAGCCGGCGGCGATCGCGTCGGCGCTGCGGGCCATGCGGGCGAGCGGGCGCATGCCGAGGCGCAGAACGATGACCGACAGCCCCAGCAGGACCAGTAACGCGCCGCCGATCAGGGCGAGTTGCCGCCCGATGAGCACATCGGTGGTGGCGTCGTCGACGGAGGTGTCGATGGTGAGGATGACACTCGCCGGCCTCACGGTGCCCTCGGCGGGCCCGCGGTCGATGATCAGGCCCGGGCTGGGGATGCGTACGGCGCTGAGGTCGCCGCCCTCCAGGGTGATCACGCTTCCCGCCGGCGCCGTGGCGCTGAGCGCGGCCAGCTCGTCGGCCGCCCGGGAGGCGGAACCGGTGCTCAGCAGGACGTCGTTGTCCTCGTCGACGGCCACCGTACCTAGGGGCGAGCCGAGCAGGGCGCCGAGTTGGTCGGCGTCGGCGGTCTGCGGTCCACGGCCGATGACGCGCGTCAAGCGCTCGGCGTTGGCTTCGAGGGTGTCCTGGTTGCGCCTGTCCAGGAAGTCCTCCAGGAGGAGGGCGCTGATGACCGCGCTGGCGGCCAGGCCGACGACCAGGAGAACGGCCAGGCCGGCGAGCAGACGCAGGCGGACGCTGGAGGAGGCCCAGGGAAGACGGGTGCGCAGTGTCACGAGTCGTCCTGTTCCCGGAGGCTGTAGCCGACCCCGCGGACCGTCCGCAGCAGCGGCGTGCGGCCGTGGTCGATCTTGCGGCGGAGATTGGAGATGAAGCGCTCGACCACCACGGAGTCCCCACCGAAGTCGTACTGCCACACGGCCTCGAGGATCTGGGCGCGGGAGAGGACCTGCCCCTGGTGGCTCAACAGATAGTGCAGCAGCCGGTACTCGGTGGGAGACAGTTCGATGAGCCGGCCGTCCCGGCGGACTTCGTGGCGGCGGTCGTCGAGTGTGAGGTCGCCACACCGCAGAAGGGTCTCCTCGGGGGCGGGGGTTCCGCCGCGGGCCCGGCGCAGCAGCGCCTGGAGGCGGGCGCCGACCTCGACGACGCTGAAGGGTTTCGTGACGTAGTCGTCACCGCCCAACCGCAGTCCCCGCACCCGGTCCTCGACGGCGTCACGGGCGGTGAGGAAGAGCACGGGTACGTCGATGGCGCGGTCGCGCAGCAGTTGGAGGATCTCGAAACCGTCGGCGCCGGGGAGCATCACGTCCAGGACGATGACGTCCGGAGGGCGGCGCGCGACCTGGTCGAGGGCTTCGCTCAGGTCGCCCGCCACGTCGACGTCGAATCCGGCGAACTGCAGGGCCGAGATCAGCAGGCGTCTGATGCCGGGGTCGTCGTCGATGACGAGGACGCGGTCGGTGGCGCCCGGTGTGCTGACGGCGTTCATGTGTGCTCCTGGTGGCGGCCGCGCCGCCCGACGTTTGCCGTTGCCGCCGCCGCGGCGGACCCGGTGGATCTCGCGACGGCGGCTTCCCTGATCATCGTGTGTCACAGACCTGCTGGGGTGGATTCCCTGACGGGGGTGTGCTGGGCCGCCGGTCGGGCAGCGGTGACGTTCCCGCCCTCGACGTCGAGACGGGGCAGCACGCGGTCGAGGCGTCGCGGCAGCCACCAGGCCCGGTCCCCGAGCAGGGCCAGGACCGCCGGCACCAGGGTCATACGGACCAGGAAGGCGTCGACCATGACTCCGAAGGCCAGGGCGAAGGCGATCGGCATGATATCGGCGTCGCGGGAGAACAGGAAACTGACGAACACCGCGATCATGATGAGTGCGGCAGAAGTTACCACGCGCGCGGCGTCGCGGGCTCCGTTGAGGATGGCCGTGCGGGCGTGGCCGTGGCGGTTGTAGTCCTCCCGCATGGCGGAGACGAGGAAGACCTCGTAGTCCATGGCCAGGCCGAACAGCACGGACATCACGATGATGGGCACGAAGCTGGCCACCGGTCCCTCGCTGGGCACGCCCAGCGGGCCGGCCAGCCAGCCCCACTGGAAGACCGCCACGGTCGCGCCGAAGGCGGCTCCCACGGACAGCAGGAACCCGAGGGTGGCCTTGACCGGGATGGCGATCGAGCGGAACGCGATCATCAGCAGGAGCAGGGAGAGACCGACGACCACGATCACGAAGGGCACGAGTGCGCCGCTGAGCTTGTCGGAGACGTCGATGCTGACCGCGGTCATTCCGGTGACGGCGACGTAGCTGCCGCTCGACTGTGCCAGCGGCTCCAGCTGGGTGCGCAGCCGGGAGACGAGGTCGCCGGTCTCCTGCGTGCGCGGTCCGGTGTCGGGAACGACCCGGATACGCGCCGCCGTCCCGTCCTCGGACTGGTCGGCACCGCTGACGTCCGCGATCCCCCGGACCCCCCGCAGCTCCTGCTCGACGCCGGCGGCCGTGGAGTCGACGGTGGCCGGGTCCTCGTCCTCGACCAGGACGACGAGGGGGCCGTTGGCGCCGGGACCGAACGCGTCGCCGATCATGTCGTAGGCCTGGCGGCTGGAGTTTCCGGTGGCGCTGGAACCCTCGTCGGTCAGTGCCAGCTTCAGTTCCGTGCCGGGCACGGCCAGGGCGAGGAGCGCGACGGTGCCCAGGACCAGGTTGCGTACGGGGTGGCGCAGGACTGCCTCGGTCCAGCGCACGCCCATCGTGGCCGTCCGCCCGCTGCGCCCCGGCTGCCGCGTGGCGCGCCTGCGGCCCAGAGGCGGGAACCCCCGGCGCCGGGCCGCGGGCCGTGCTGCCCTGGGGGCGAGCCGGTGACCGGCCATTCCCATCAGCGCGGGCAGCAGGGTCACCGCCGTGACGACGGCGAACGCGACCGCTCCGGCGGAGGCCAGACCCATGGAGGTCAGCATCGGCACACCGGCCACGGACAGACCGGCCAGCGCGATGAGGACCGTGGCCCCGGCGAAGATCACGGCGCTGCCCGCCGTGGCGGTGGCCGTGGCGACGGACTCCCGCACCGGCATGCCGGCGCCGAGTTGTGTGCGGTGCCGCGAGACGAGGAACAGGGCGTAGTCGATGCCGACGGCCAGACCCAGCATGATCGCCAGGGTGGGCGCGTTGTCGGAGACGCCGAACACGGTGGCCAGGCCCATCATCGCGCCCATCGTGCCGACGACGCCCAGGACCGCGGTGAGCAGCGGCAGGCCCGCCGCGAGCAGCGACCCGAAGGTGATCACCAGGATGACCAGGGCCACACCCAGTCCGGCCAGCTCACCGGGTCCGACGGGCGGATGCGAGGACTCGTAGGGCTCGCCGCCGTAGACGGCCTTCAGACCCGCCTGCCGGGCCTCGTCCCCCGCGGCCTTCACCGCCTCCAGCGTGCCGGCCGGCACGTCGTCCTCCTCCTTGGTGGTGAAGGTGACCTCGGCCACCGCGGTGCGTCCGTCCCCGGAGACGGTGCCGCTGGTGGACGGGTCACTGACCTCGCTCACACCGGGCACCCGGCGCGTGGCCTCCAGCGTGGCCTCCAGCGGCTCACGCAGATCGGCCTCGCTCACCTCGCGGCCGGCCGGCGCCTGGAACACGATCCGCGCCGACTGGGCATCCGGCTCGGGGAAGTGCCGTTCCATCTTGGTCAGGGCCGTCTGGGCCGGTGAACCGGGTATGGAGCCGCTGTCGGTGAACGAGCCGGCGAAGGACACCCCCAGACCGACCACCGCACCGAGCGCCAGGAGCCACCCGATCACCATCGCCGGCCAGCGGCGGGCACCCCACGCGCCCAGCCGGTACAAGAACGTAGCCATCACAGATTCCCTCACTGCTCGGAAGACGACCCGCCCCATCCTTCGCAGTGGACTTGACGGCCGCAGCACGAGGAACTTGAGGGTTTCCTGACGGTTCGGCACCGGCACGTTCAGGTGCGCCGGTCGCCCGGCGGGGGACTACCCGGCGTTCCGCCGGACCGTGTGCTCGTCACGTGCCTGTTCCAGCCGGAGCGGAAGCCGCGCTGCGAGGTGGTCGACGAGTGCGCCGACCCGCCGGGGGACGTGTCCGTCCACCCCCACCAGGGCGTAGATGTCGGCGGCCGGTGTCGACAGGTGCGGCAGGATCCTGACCAGCTCGCCCCGCTCCAGATGCGGCCTGACATGCCATTCGGAACGCATGATCACACCACGGCCCTCCAGCGCCCAGCCCGTCACCACGTCACCGTCGTTGCTCGACAGGCTGCCCTGCACGCGCACGTGCCGGGGACGGTCCGCGTCGCCGAAGCGCCACAGCGCGAAGTCGCTCTCGTTCTCCCGCAGGACGATGCAGTTGTGGTCTGCCAGGTCCTCGATGGTGGCCGGCGTGCCGTGCTCGGCGAGGTAGGACGGCGACGCGCAGGGCACTCGCCGGTTCCCGGCCAGGCGCCGCATGCGCAACGAGGAGTCGGGCGGCATGCCGACGTGGACGGCCACGTCGAACTCACGCCGGTGGGGCCGCAGCGGAAGCGCGGACGTCTGCATCCGCACGTGCAGTCCGGGGTGGGCCGCGGCGAACTCGCCGAGCAGCGGCGCGATGTGCGCGCGGCCGAGGCCCAGGGTGGCCTCGACGACCAGCGATCCGCGCAGCCCTCCGGCCGTGTCGGTGATGGTGTCCTCGAGTTCGCGTACCTGGTCCAGGATCGCCTCGACGCGCGCCGCGTACAGTTCCCCCTCCGACGTCAGCACGAGCCGGCGGGCACCGCGCTGCACGAGCCGGACGTCCAGGCGGCGCTCCAGGGCGCTGAGGCGCTTGCTGACGACGGGCAGCGAGCAACCGAGTTCCCGCGAGGCGGCCGTCAGCGTCTCGCTCGACGCGACCACGTGGAAGAACTGCAGGTCGTCCACGACCGAACGACTCCTGGACCAGGAGCGGGGAGAACGCCGGGGGCTTTCCATGGGGGAAAACGTACCTTGCCGGTTACGGGGTTGTAACGGCCGTCCCCGCTGGCCAAGGTAGACCCAGCCGCGCCGTGGCCGGGACGCCTGCACGCAGTGCCCGCCACCGGACTCGCGCATCGATCACATGGACGGGAAGTGAATTCGTGCCGCAGACGTATCGCATCGCAGCGATTCCGGGTGACGGAATCGGCCGCGAGGTCGTCCCCGAGGGGCTGAGGTGCCTGCGGGCCGCCGCCGAGGTGCACGGCTTCCGGCTCGACGTCACCGAGTTCGACTTCGCCAGCGCCGACTACTGGCTGGACCACGGCACGATGCTGCCCGGGGACTGGCGCGACGTGCTCGGCGCGTTCGACGCGATCTTCTTCGGGGCGGTCGGATGGCCGGAGGTGGTCCCGGACCACGTGTCGCTGTGGGGCAGCCTGCTCCAACTGCGGCGCGGCTTCGACCAGTACGTCAACCTGCGTCCCGTCCGGCTGCTGCGCGGCGTCCGCAGTCCGCTGCGTGACCACCGGCCCGGCGACATCGACTTCTACGTCGTGCGGGAGAACACCGAGGGGGAGTACTCCAGCATCGGCGGCCGGATCTTCGAGGGCACCGACCGCGAGACCGTGGTCCAGGAAACGGTCATGACACGGACCGGCGTCGACCGCGTGCTGCGCTATGCCTTCGAACTCGCCTCGTCACGCCCGGGCAAGCGCCTGACGTGGGCGACGAAGAGCAACGGGATCTCCATCTCCATGCCCTACTGGGACGAACGCGCCACCGAGATGGCGGCCCGCTATCCCGACGTGACCGCCGACAAGGACCACATCGACATCCTGACCGCGAAGTTCGTCCTGCAGCCCGAGCGGTACGACGTGGTCGTCGCCAGCAACCTGTTCGGTGACATCCTCTCGGACCTCGGCCCGGCCTGCACGGGAACGATCGGCATCGCCCCCAGTGCCAACATCAACCCCGACCGCTCCTTCCCCAGCCTCTTCGAGCCGGTGCACGGCTCGGCGCCGGACATCGCCGGCCTGGGTGTCGCCAACCCCGTCGGCCAGATCTGGAGCGGCGCCATGATGCTCGGCCACCTCGGCGAACACGAGGCGGCCGCCCACGTCGTGGCCGCGATCGAGAGCGTGCTGGACGAAGAGCCCGACGTGGTCACCCCCGACCTCGGGGGTCCGGGAACCACGGTGGGACTGGGCAAGGCCATCGCGGCCCGGATCGCGGCGAGGCCGCTCGCCGGCCGGGGCGGGGGAGCGGCAGCCGACCTGGCCGGTCGCGCGGTCGGAGAAGGAATCCCGGCCTCATGACCGGACCTATGACCGGACCTGTCCCCGGCCCGGTCGGTCACGGACTGCGCCGGACCGGCTGGCCGCCGCCACCGACGAGGCGGCCGCCACGATGCCGCGCACGGCCTTCTCCACGATCATCCGGGAGTCGAACGACCCGTGGATCACCGCCGGGTACCTGCCCGACACCGCCATGATCTCCCCGGTCCTCCACCGCGGACGGCTCGCCGCGTTCACCGGCACGGTGGCGCACACACCGGACATCGGCGGCAGTCCCACGACGAACGCCACCCAACTGCTCTCCGAGGGCATCCTGATCCCTCCGCCGCGCCTGTTCCGGGCCGGGCGGGTCGAGCGGGGGGTCAAGGACCCGCTGCTGGCCGGCGTGCGGCTGGCGGACCGAGTGTGGGGCGACCTGGGGGCGCAGGCCGCGGCGCACGCCGTGTGCCGACGGCGGGCCCAGGAGTTGCTCACCGACTTCCGTGAGCCGGACTCCGAGGCCTTCGCGGCCCAGGTCCACGCGGTGACCGACGCCGCGGTGCGGGCGGGCGTCCGGGGCCTGAACCGCCCGGCCACGGCGTGCCGGCGCAGGGCAGCCCCGCGCGCGGAGGCGGGGCGATCCGCGGTGTCCGACCGGTCCGCCTTCCGGGCCACGGCCTGCTCGATGCCGCCGTCTGGAACCGCTACGAACTGACACCGGGCACCGAGCTGGCAGGCCCGGCGGTCCTCGAGGAACGCGGATCGTCCTGCTCCTCTCCCGCAGAGGGCCGATGCCTTCCCCCCCCACGCCAACACCGACCAACCATCCAGCAGCTGCCAGCACGGTGGCGGCGCGAAGGGACGACCCTCATGACGACGGTGTCAGCAGGGCAGCGCACCCCCACCCGGCGCATCACGTTCCTGGTCGCACTCGCGGTCTTCGCGCAGGAGTCGACCTGGAACTTCTACGAATCGCAGGTTCCGCCGCTGCTGCGCGAACACCTCACCAGCGCGGCCGTCGTGGGACTGCTGATGGGCATGGACAACCTGCTCGGCATCTTCATCCAGCCGTGGATCGGCAACCGGTCCGACCGGACGAGGACCTCCTGGGGCCGGCGGATGCCCTACCTGGTGGTCGGGATGCCGGTCGCCGCCGCGCTGTTCATCCTCATCCCGCACAGCGCGGGGTCCTTGCCGCTCCTGGTCGCGGTGCTGTTCTCGTACGCGCTCGTCGCCAACACCTTCAAGCCGATCGCCGAGGCCCTCGTCCCGGACTTCATCGCACCCGGGCGCCGGAGCCGGGCCAACGCCGTGGTCAAGATCGCTTCGAGTCTCACGGCCATCGTCGCCGCGCTCATCAGCATCTTCCTCGTCGACGACCACCTGAGTCTGGCCTTCGCGATCCCCGCGGTCATCATGCTGGTCTCGATCGGGGTGCTCGCGGCCACCGTGCGCGACAACCGGTCCCCGGCCTACCAGGCGGCGGTGGCCGAGTGCGAACGGGAGGACGGCGCCGGGCGCGTCGAGCCACGGGTCCGGGACACCGTCGTCGAGATCCTGAAGGACTCCGACCGCAGCCGGCTCCTGCTGCTCTTCGCGATCCTCCTCTTCGGCGGCGCATGGGCCGCCTCCCGTTCCCTGATCACGCCGTACGGGATGGAAGCCCTGGACCTGTCACGGGGAGCCGCGGGCGGGCTCACCCTGCCCAGCGGCATCGCCTTCATCCTGGCGGCCTACCCGGCAGCGGTGCTCGCCGAGCGTTACGGACGGCTCCGGGTCATGGCCGTGGGCATGTCGGTCTTCGCGGGCGCCATGGTCCTGGGAACGCTCGTCCAGACGCCGACGGGGACCACCGCGACCCTGTGCCTCGCGGCCGCGGGCGCCGCCTGCTTCCTGGTCAACGCGGTGGTCGTGCTGTGGAACCTCGCGCCCTCGGCGCGGGTCTTCGGCACGTACGCCGGCATGTACACCGTCGGCTGGGCCGGCGGCGGCTTCCTGGGCCCGGCGGTGGTCGGCGGGATGGTCGACATCACCGGCTGGCCGCTGATGCTCATCGACATCGCCGTCGTCGCCACGCTGTCGATCGTCGTCGTGGCCAGGATCGGTGTGCTGCAGCGGCGTACCGCCCTGACGCTCGCGCAGTAATCAGTCCATCCCAGCGGTGCGGCGCCGACCCGGCGCCGGCAAGAGACGAGGAAACCGTGCCCCGCATCCTGATCACCACCGACTACCTGCGTCCCGGGGACCCGGCCGATCACCACCTCCGGGCGCACGGACACACGACGGTGCACGCGCCGCTCGCCGGACGGCACGGGCCCGGGCACCTCGTCGCCGCGCTCGACGGGATCGACGCCGCGCTCGTCGGTCACGACGCGCTGACCGCCCAGGTGCTCGCCGAAGCGCCTCGCCTGCGCGCCATCGTGCGCACCGGCGTCGGCTACGACTCCATCGACATCGCCGCCGCGGCCCGGCTCGGCATCACGGTGAGCAACCTGCCGGGCATCAACGCGAACGCCGTCGCCGAGTACACCCTCGGTCTGCTGCTGGCGGCCGCGCGGCGGCTGGTGCAGAGCGCGCGGGGCGTCGCCGCCGGCCGGTGGCCGAGGGAGGACGGTCACGAGCTGCGCGGCTCGACGCTCGGCCTGATCGGATACGGGGCGGCGGCGCGCGCCGTGGTGCCGCTGGCCCGGGCCTTCGGCATGGAGGTGCTCTGCACGACCGGCGTGCCGCAGGACCAACGGCCGGACCCGTGCGTGCGGTTCGTGGCGCTTTCCGAGCTGCTGGCGGCGGCCGACTACGTGTCGGTGCACACCGCGCTGACGGACCGCACACGCGGTCTGCTGGACGCCACCGCCTTCCGGCGGATGAAATCGACGGCGGTGCTGGTCAACACCGCGCGGGGCGCCGTCGTCGACGAACGGGCCCTCGCCGACGCCGTGCGCACCGGCGAGATCGCCGGGGCGGCCCTCGACGTGGTGAGCGAGGAGCCGCTCCCGGCCGACAGCCCGCTGCGGGACGTCGAGGGAATCGTCGTCCTCTCCCACCTCGCGGGCCAGACCGCCGAAGCCCGTGCCGCCGCGGGCCTGGAGGGGGCCGCCGAAGTGGTGGCCGCCCTCCAGGGCCGCCCCCGGTTCGCGGTGAACGCGCACCTGCTGCCCCGCACGCCCACCGCCCGGGACGACGGGTGACACCCGCCCGCCACCCGCCCGACAGCCAAGAAGGAAGAGGAACATGGACAACGAACAGGTGGACCGGGTCAGGGTCCTGGCACCGACCGGCATGCTCGGAGCCGGCTTCCCCGAGGCCACCATCGAGCGGGGCCTGGCGCTCGGCGCCGACGTCATCTCCGTCGACGCGGGCAGCACCGACTCCGGCCCCCACTACCTCGGCGCGTCACAGCCCAAGACCACCCGGGCGGCGGTCGCCCGTGACCTCCGGGTGCTGCTCAAGGCCGCGGCGGACGCCGGTATCCCCCTGATCGTGGGCTCGTGCGGCACCAGCGGAACCGACGCCGGTGTCGACTGGGTCGCCGGCATCGTCGCCGACATCCTGGCGGCCGAGGGACTCCGGCTGCGGGTGGCGCGCATCTACAGCGAGCAGGACACCGGCGTGCTCCTGGAGCGCCTGGACGAGGGGCGGATCCATGCCCTGCCCCCGCTGGGCGAACTGGAGCCGGAGACGCTGCGGAGCTGCACGCACATCGTCGGAGCCATGGGGCACGAGCCGATCGTCGCCGCGCTGGAGGCCGGGGCGCAGGTCGTGCTCGCCGGGCGGGCCACGGACACCGCCATCGCCGCCGCCTACCCGCTGATGAAGGGAATGCCGGCCGGACCGGCCTGGCACGCCGCGAAGATCATCGAGTGCGGTGGGCAGTGCACCAGCGATCCGCGCGCGGGCGGGGTCCTGGCCACCGTCGACGCCGGCGGCTTCACGATCGAGCCGCTCGCCCCGACGGCCGCCTGCACGCCGATCCTGGTCGCCGCCCACATGCTGTACGAGACGGTGAACCCGTTCCGGATGCGCGAGCCGGACGGCACCCTGGACGTGCGCGACGCCGTCTACACGGCCCTGGACGAACGCACGGTGCGGGTCGAGGGATCGCAGTTCCATGTGGCCGACCAGCACACCGTCAAGCTCGAAGGCGCCCGGATCACCGGCTACGAGACCATGTCGTTCAGCGCGATCCGGGACCCGCACATCCTGGCGCACATCGACGACTGGGCCGAGCTCATGTGCACGATGATCAGGCAGCGCGTGGAGCAGACGATCGGCCTGAGCGAGGACAAGTACGCCTTCGATCTGCGCCTCTACGGGCACAACGCCGTCCTCGGGGACCTGGAGCCGGCACCGGGCCCGCCTCGCGAGGTGGGAGTCATGCTCCTCGTCAGCGCATCGGACCAGAGCACCGCCACCGCCATCGCGAAGATCGCCAACCCGTTGATGCTCCACCTGCCGACGGCTGACATGGACTACCTGCCGAGCCTGGCCTTCGCCACCTCACCGGCGGAGGTCGAACGCGGCCCGGCGTACGAGTTCGTACTCCACCACGTCGTCGACACCCGCACCCCCGACGAGATGTTCCGCACCGAGATCGAGGAAGTCCCCCACCATGGCTGAGACCACCCCGACCACCCCGACCACCCTGGGAGACCTGGCGTACGAGGTCCGGTCCAAGAACGCCGGGCCCTTCTGGGTCACCATGGAACTGTTCCTGCGTGACGCGGACGGCTATCGCGTCGCCGCCGACGAGACGTTCCTCAACGAGGGCACGGTCGCCCGGCTCTACGGAATCGACGCGGCCGATGTCCAGATGTTCCGCATCCCGTCGCTGAACGTCGTCAAGATCTCCTTCCCGCGCCCCGTCGGCCAGGCATCCCTGCGGGACCGTGACGTCCACTCCGGTCAGCACCACGTGCCCCTGGCGGTGCTGCCCCTGCCCGCCACCTGACATCGCCCGACCGGGCACCTCGCCGGCTCACCCTCCCCGCAAGCACCCGAAGGAGCAGTTCCGTGAGGTCAGTTGCCGCACTGATCGCCGCCGCGGCCGTGATCGCGGGCACCGTGGGCACCGCACCCGCGGTCCCGGACGGGAGCACACGTCCCACCACCGTCACCTGCCCGGGCCACCTGGCGGAGAAGGCCACCTGCCACACCGGCCGGGACGCCGAGGGCGCCTACTACACCATGGCCGTGCCGCGCCACTGGAACGGCTCCCTCGTCGTCCACGCCCACGGAGGTCCCGACTTCTCCTACGACGCCTCCACGCCCACCGAGGACCTCAAACGCTGGGCGGTGATGGTCGACGAGGGCTACGCCTGGGCGGGGTCCTCGTACCGGCGCGGCGGTTACGGGGTCAGGATGGCCGCCGCCGACACCGAGAACGTACGCCGCCTGTTCGTCAGCCACTTCGGCCGCCCCGACCGCACCTACCTCCACGGCCAGTCCTGGGGCGGCAACGTCGCCGCCAGGACCGCCGAGACCCACGGCGGGAAGCGAGGCGCCTACGACGGGGTCCTGCTGACCAACGGCTTCCTGGCCGGCGGCTCGCGCGGCTACGACACGCGCGTGGACCTGCGCGCCGTGTACCAGTACTACTGCCGCAACCTGCCCCGCCCCACCGAGGCGCAGTACCCGCTGTGGCAAGGGCTGCCCGCCAACTCCACGATGACACCGGACGAGGTCCACGGCCGGCTCCAGGAGTGCACCGGCGTCGACTCCGCACCGGCCGACCGGACGGAGCGGCAGCAGCGCAACCTCGACGACATCCTGGCCGTGACCCGCATCCCGGAACGCTCACTGGCCACCCACATGCAGTACGCGGCCTTCCTCCTGCAGGACATCGTGCACCGGCGGCTCGGCGGCCGTAACCCCTTCGGCAACCGCGGTGTGCGCTACGACGGTTCACACGACGACAAGGCGCTCAACGCCGGTGTGGCCCGCTTCTCGGCCGACCCCACGGCGCGCCGCGACCTCTCCTACGACAGCGACCTCACCGGACGGGTCCCCCTGCCCGTCCTCACGCTGCACGCGATCGGCGACCCACAGGTCTTCGTCGAACACGAGGCGGCCTACCGCGCCACGGTCCAGGCCGCCGGCCGGGGCGAGAACCTCGTCCAGACCTTCACGAGGGAGAGCGGGCACAGCGCGCTCAGCAAAGCCGAGTACGCCAACTCCCTGGCGGCACTGGACACATGGGCCCGCACGGGGAGGAAGCCCACTCCCAGCTCGATCGCGCGCTCGTGCGGCGCGTACGACGCGGTGCATGGTGGTGGCTGCTTCTACGATCCGGCGTTCCGCCCCGCCCCGTTCGCCTCCCAGGTCCGCCCCCGGCCCGGGGGCCTGCACTGGCCGGCCATGTCCGCGGTGCGGGAACGGGCGTGGAGCCGCATCGACGGCGTGGGCATCGCGCCCTGAAGCGACCCAGGGGTCCCACGCGGTCACGCGTCATGCGCGGCCGGTCCTCGCGGGCTTGCCCTCGTGTCGACTCGAAGTCCTAGCGTGGCTGTCATCGATGAAAGGAGCACCATGCCAACCACATGGTTCATCACCGGTACCTCCTCTGGTTTCGGCCGCCTGCTCACCGAGAGGCTGCTGGCCCGAGGTGACCGGGTCGCCGCCACCGCACGCCGGCCCGAGATGCTCGACGATCTGCGTGCCCAGCACGGTGAACGCCTGTGGACGGCCCGGCTCGACGTCACGGACACCGAGCAGGTCCACCACGTGGTGGGGGACGCGTTCAAGACGTTCGGCACGATCGACGCGGTCGTCAACAACGCCGGTCACGGCGTCTTCGCCTCCGTGGAAGAGGCCACCGACGAGCAGATCCGGCGGGTGATCGACACCAATCTCCTCGGGTCGATCCACGTCATCCGCGCGGCCCTGCCGCATCTGCGGGCGCAAGGACACGGACGCATCGTGCAGGTGTCGACCGCCGGCGGCCAGACGACCTACCCGAACTTCGGTTACTACCACGCGTCGAAGTGGGGGATCGAAGGCTTCTGCGAGACGGTGGCGCGCGAGATCGCCCCGTTCGGTATCGGCCTGACCATCGTCGAACCCGGCGCCACGCAGACCGGGTTCGCCGGTGCTCTCGACACCGCGCCCGTGATGCCGGAGTACGAGAACACCCCGGCGGGTGAGGTGCGGCGCGCCATCGCGTCCGGCGACTTCCCCTTGCCGAACGACCCGCACAAGATCGCGCAGGCCATGATCGACCTGGTCGACTCGGAGGACACGCCACTGCGTGTGCCCCTCGGCTCCGACACCTACGAGGACGTACGGGCATCGCTCGTCGCCCGGCTGGCCGAACACGACGCCCACCGCGCCATCGCACTCGGGGTGGCACATCGCGACGCGGAGTGAGAGCCGTCGAGCCGGTGGGCGCGCATCCCGAAGCGCTCACCCGGCACCTCCCGAGGGGCGAGCGGAGGTGACCACCGCACGCCCCGATGCCGCGCATCGTGTCGGGGTCCCGCGGTGGCCACCGGCTATGCCGGGGACAGCTCAGGGGCTGCCCAACTCCCTCACATGCCGATCGGGTTGAGGTAGGTGGCCGGGTGGGTGGCGCCGTCCTGCTTGAGGATCTGACCGCCGAAGGGCCACGTCAGGGTGAAGTGCTTGGTCTCGTTCGGCGGCGTGACCAGGAACTTCGCGGGTACGAACTTCTCCTTCTGCGGCGTGGACGCGGCCACGGGGAGCAGGGTGATGCTGAAGTCCACCGTGTCGCCCTGCTCCAGGGTCATCTTCACCGGCGCCTTCGAGGAGCGCGCCAGCGACCAGGTGCCGTCGGTCTTCTGCGCTCCGACCATGTCGACACCGGCGAAGCCGGACAGGGTGCAGGTGCGCCCGCTCTGGTTGGTGAACCAGATGTAGGCCTGGGTCTGCTTCTCGCTCTGTCCCATCTCCGGCCGCGCGTCGCCCCCCGTGGCGAAGCCGGCCTTCAGGTCGGCGGTGTGGCAGCGGCCCGGCTCCGCCTTGCCGGTGGCGGCCGAGGCCGGGACGGCGGCAGCGGCGGCACCGAGGACGAGGGCGGACGTAAGGGCCACAGCGGTCAGCTTGCTCTTCATGATTCGGGTTCCCCTCCCGTATGAACCGGCGCGCGAGGTCAGCGCGCGCCTACGCATCTGAAGATGCGCGATGTGCGGAAGCGGTTCGGTGTGCGGAGAACCAATTCCCGCCTTTCTTGGCCGGATGCCGGTACCGGTGCCCGTGTCCTCCGAAAAGCCGGCGCTGCCGGGCGGCGTCGACCGGCAGGTCACCGACCCGTGGTGGTGGCCGGGGACGCCGGGTCAGGTGCTTCGCCGGTGCTCGCTCCGCCGGGTGGCGCAACCGGTTCGGCGGGGGAGGCCGGGGCCGGCGTCGTGGGCGGGCCGACCGAATGCGGGGGAGTGCCTGCCGGAGGGGCCGGACGATCCGGGGGGTCGTCCGTGACCGCGAACACGGCGCAGGCGGCGGCTGCGGCCAGCCCCAGCAGCGCGACGGCGGTACGGCGAAGGGGCAGGCGCCACCGCCTCGGCCCGGTGGGCAGGCGGGCAGGCCGCAGGTGTCCCGCTTCGACGGTGTCGGCCCGGGCGGTGAGGGCCTCGCGCAGTCGCTGTTCGAGCGCCTCGCGGGGGAGCCGGCCGGGGTTCATCGCCGGTCCGTGGTCATCGGGGTGTCTCCTGCAGTTGTCTGCCGAGGGCGTCCAGGGCCCGGCTGGCGGTTGACTTGACCGTCCCGCGGGAGATGCCGAGGGTGTCGGCGATCTGCGCTTCGGTGAGGTCCGACCAGTAGCGCAGCACCAGGACCTCGCGCTGCCTGGGGGTGAGGCGCCGCAACGCGTCGATCACTTCCTGGTGCGCTTCGGCGAGGAGCACGCCGTGGTCCGCGGAGGGGCAGGGGCGTTCGCGCTCGGGGACGTAGGCGCGTGCGGTGCGCCGCCGGCGCAGGACGGAGCGTGCCTTGTTGACGACGCTGGTGCGCAGGTAGGCCTCGGGGTCGTCCAGGCCGGCGAGCCGGTGGCCGTGGCGGTGCAGGAGGGCCGTGAAGGCGTCCTGCACGACGTCCTCCGCTGTGGGGAGGTCGTCCACCAGGAGCAGAGCCAGCCGCACGAGAGCGAGCCGACGATGGTGGTACAGCTCGCTGAAGCCGTCCTCGCCCCCCGCTGCGCCCGTGCCGGGGGAGAGCGCGTGCAACGGCCTGCGCCAGCCGTCCGCCCGAGTGGTCGGTGAACGCGGAGCGAGTCCGCCCTGTACGAGCCTGCGCAGGCTCTGCCACCAGGTCACCGGCGGTGCGGGGGTGGGGATCGTCGCTGTGCTCACGTGTCTCCTGGGCGTTGCGGTGCGGGTCCGTCCACCCGGGCGCCCGGGTGGACGGACCGTGCTGGGGGCTCGGGCCCCGCAGCGTGCGTGCACGTGGTGGTGCCGGACGGCCGGCGCGGATCAGGGAACCGATCCGCGCCGGAGGGCTCACCGGGCCGGGGTCGCGGGCTGCTGCACCGGCTGGGCGGGCTCGGCGTCGTCAGGGACGTCGGTCTCCGACCCGGGCGCGTGCGGCTGCGCGGGCCGCGGGGCCGGGGTCGCGGGCCGCTGCACCGGCTGGGCGGGCTTGGCGTGCTTGGGGACGTCCGTTTCGCTGCTGAGGGCGGGCGTCTCGGATCCGGAGACGTAGGGCTTGGCGTGCTTGGCGGTGGAGGTGGACTTCGCGGGGGTGGTGGAGTGAGCCTTCTCGGCTTCGGTGGCGTCGGGCGCGGTGGTGTCGGCATGGGCCGTGAAGGCTCCGCCGAGGGTCAGCGCGGCGCCCATGAGGGAGACTCCCAGGGCGGTACGGGCCCGGCCGGGGCGGGGGCTGCGGGAAGCGGCGTGACGTACTGACATGTTCGTCCTCGGTTCGTGGGTCTCGACTTGCCGGGTCGGCCGTCCGGCATGGATGGCTTGCCATGCGGAGGCCCTGTGCTGGAGGCGCATCCATTCCGACAGACGTCTCAAGCCCCTTGGGGTTGCAGGTCGGGCGACACCGATGCGGAGGCGATCCAGTGATCTGGATCACTGAGCCGCGGTCCGCGTCAGTCGAAGGCTCGCCGTCACCCCACCGCCCGTGTCGCGTGGACCGGTCCGTCGCGGTCGGACAGACGCACTCCCCGGCCGCCGTGCCGGTGGGCGATGATCTCGGCGGCGATCGAGACGGCCGTCTCCGCTGCGGAGTGCCCGCCGAGGTCGAGTCCCACCGGGGAGGACAACCGCGCGAGGGCGAGTGGGGTGACGCCGGACTCGCGCAGGGCCGCGGTGCGCCGCAGATGGGTGCGCCGTGAGCCCAGCGCGCCCACGTACGCGACATCCAGCCCGAGCGCGGTCCGCAGCAGGGGGATGTCGACCTTCGGGTCGTGACTGAAGGACACGACCACCGTCCGCGCGTCCACCCGCCCGGCCGCGGCCTCGCCTGCCAGGTACTGGTCGGGCCGGGCCACCACCACGTCGTCGGCGTCCGGGAAGCGCTCGGCGGTGGTGAAGACCGGGCGGGCGTCGCACACGGTGACCCGGTAGCCCAGTGTCCGGCCGATGGACGCGAGGGCCGAGGCGAAGTCTCCGGCGCCGCACAGCAACATCCGTGGACGCGGCGCGACCGTGCGCACGAAGACGCGGACGCCCTCGGTGTCGTGGCTCAGCAGCGCGCTGTCACCGCGCCGCAGCAGGGTCCGCGCGTGGTCCATCAGCTCCGGTGGCGTGTGCCGCGGGCGCGGGCTGCCGCAGCGGTCGTCGGCGCGCAGGACCACGTGGGTGCCGACGGCTTGCGGACGCGGATGGTTCACCACGGTGGCGACGGCCGTGGGGATCCCGGCCCGCACGGACCGCACCACCTCGGCGAGTTCGGGGAAGGTACGGACGCCGACGGGTTCCACGAAGACCTCCAGCGTGCCGCCGCAGGTGAGGCCGACGGCAAGGGCGTCGTCGTCACTGATGCCGTAGGTCACCTGATCGGTGCCGCCGTTCCGGACGGCCTCACGGGCCCGTTCGAGTACGTCGCTCTCGACGCAGCCGCCGGACACCGAGCCCACGACCCGCCCTTGCGGAGTGAGCACCATGGCCGACCCGGCCGGGCGCGGGGCGGAGCCGGAGGTGCGCACCACCGTCGCCAGGCCGGAGACCTCGCCCGAGGACCACGCCTCGTACAGCGCGTCCCAGACGTCGTCGCGGCCGGTCACAGCAGCTTGTCCTGGGTGAGGGGGAGGTCGCGCACACGCTTGCCCGTGGCGTGGAAGACGGCGTTGGCGATGGCGGCGGTGACCCCGGTCATGGGCGTCTCGCCGAAGCCGCGGGCGCCGAGGGCGCCGCTGACCGGGTCGGGTTCGTCGATGAACTGGACCTGGATGTCGGGGACATCGGCGTTGACCGGGATCAGGTAGCCGGAGAGGTTCGGATTGACGATCCGCGCGGTCGCGGGGTCGACGAGGGTGTGTTCGAGGAGCGTGAAGCCGATGCCCCAGATCACCCCGCCCAGGACCTGGCTGCGCGCGGTCTTGCGGTTGAGGACGGTGCCCGGGTCGTAGCACCCGGCCACGCGGGTCACCCGCACCCGGCCCAGCAGCGGGTCGACGCGGACTTCGACGAACACGGCGCCGGTCGAGTAGCCGAGCGGGGTGTCGACGGGCTCGACCTGGAAGGTCAGGGGTTTGCCGCCGTGGCCGACCACGGAGCGGTGACTGACCCGGGTGCGGGGGTCGGCGGTGTCGAAGAGGTGGCCGTCGGCGGTGTCCACCCGGTCGGCGGGGACGCCGCGCAGCGGTGAGCCAGGCTGGGCCACGGCCAGGTCGATCACGGCCCCGCGCGCGGCGGTGCACACGCGGTTGACGGCGCTGCCGACGCCGGGCGCGGTGGTGGAGGCGCCGGAGGCGAAGCTGAAGGGGAAGGCGCTGTCGCCGAGTTCGAAGGTCACATCGGAGACGGGCACGCCGAGCACCTCCGCGGCGATCTGCGTCATGATGGTGTATGTGCCGGTGCCGTTGTCCTGGGTGCCGACCTGGATGCGCACCTTGCCGTCGGTGCCCAGCGTCAAACGGGCCCCGGCGCCGGGCCTGCCGCCCGCCGTGTGCGCGGAGGTGGCCATGCCCCAGCCGACGAGTTCACCGCCGTCACGCATCGAGCGGGGCCGCGGGTCGCGCCGGGACCAGCCGAACACCGACGCGGCACGGCGGTAGCACTCACGGAGGTGGTTGCTGCCCCACTCCTCGCCGTTCTCCATGTTCCGCGCGCTCCAGTTGCGCACCCGCAGGTCGACCGGGTCCATGTCCAGGGCGTACGCGAGTTCGTCGAGGCCCGCTTCCTGGGCGTGGGCGGCGCACGCCTCCGGGGAGCGCATGAAGCTCTGCGTGGGCAGGTCCAGGCGCACGGCGTGCTGTTCGTTGGACAGGTGGGGGACGTCGTACAGCATGCGGATGGGCTCACTGCTGTTGAACAGCGCGACGTCGTCGCGGGTGACCTGCTGGGTGATGACGTGGTTCAGCGCGGTGATACGGCCGTCGCGGCGGGCGCCGAACTCGATGGTCTGACGCGTCTGAGCACGGTGCCCGTTGGAGGTGTACATGTGCGCCCGGGACAGTACGAGCCTGACCGGCCGGCCCAGTGCGCGGGCGGCGGCGCAGGTCAGGACGGTGTGCGGCCAGATGGGGCCCTTGGTGCCGAAACCGCCGCCGAGGAAGCGGCAGATGACCCGGACGTCGGCGAGCGGAATCCCCAGGGCCTGGCTGACGACCTGCCGGGTGCCGTCCACTCCCTGTGTGGTCTCGTACACCGTCACCTTCGGTCCCTCCCACACGGCCGTGGTGGCGTGGGGCTCGATGGGGTTGTGGTGATGCATGGGGATCGTGTACTCGGCCTTGATCCGGACGTCCGCCCGGGCCATGCCCGCCGCCGTGTCGCCGCGCCGGAAGGTGTTGGGACCGTCCGGCCCGGCGGGCGGCCGGATCACCTCGCCCTCGGCGAGTTCGCCTTCGGGGGTGCCCGATTCCTCGTAGCCGACCTCGATCAGCTCCGCGGCCCGCTGCGCCTGTTCCGTGGTCCGCGCGACCACGAAGGCGATGGGCTGGCCCGCGTGACGGATCTGTGGTGTCTGCAGGGGGATGAACGGCTTGAGGAACGTCCGGTACGTGGGCTGCGACAGGCGCGGCATGGTCTCGTGCGTGTAGACGGCGATCACGCCGCGCACCGCTTCGGCGGCCCGGGTGTCGATCCGGGTGATCCGGCCGCGGGCGATGGTGCTCGTCGCCATGCAGGCGTGGACCATGCGGGGCAGCCTCACATCGGCGGTGTACTCGGCCGCGCCCGTCACCTTCAGCCGTGACTCGACGCGGGACAGCGGGCGGCCGACGACATCCCTGTTCATCGGGAACCTCCGTGAAAGCGGCCGAGCGCGTCCTGCAGCGCCCGCTGCACCAGCTCGACCTTGAACGCGTTGTCCTGACGCGGCCGTGCGTCCCGGACCAGGGCGCGTCCGGCAGCGGCGATGCTCCGCCCGGTCAGCGCCCGGCCCCGCAGGGCTGCTTCGGCCTCGGCGGAGCGCCAGGGACGGGTGGCGATGCCGCCGAAGGCGAGGCGGGCCTCCTCGACGGTGCGGCCGCTCATGCGCAGTACGGCGGCCACGGACACGACCGCGAACTCGAAGGTGGCGCGGTCGCGGACCTTCAGGTAGCGCTGACGGCTGTCCGGGGCGGGCAACGGCACCTCGACCGCGGTGATGAGCTCGCCGTGCCGCAGGGCGTTCTCGAGGTGGGGAGTGTCGTCCGGCGTGCGGTGGAAGTCGGCCATGGCGATGGTCCGTGTGCCGTCCGGGCCGAGGGTGTGCACGGTGGCGTCCAGCACGCGCAGGGCGACCGCGAGGTCGGACGGGTGGACGGCGATGCAGTGGTCGCTGCCCCCGAGGACGGCGTGCCAGCGGTTGCGCCCCTCGAGCGCGGCACAGCCGCTTCCCGGGGTGCGCTTGTTGCAGGCGAAGTCCTCCCCGCGGAAGTACCAGCAGCGGGTGCGCTGCAGCAGGTTGCCGCCGATCGAAGCCATGTTGCGGACCTGCGGGGACGCCCCGGCGAGCAGCGCCTGGGACAACACGGGCAGTCGTCTGCGGACCACGGGATGCAGGGCCACGTCCGCCATCCTGGCCAGGGCGCCGATGCGCAACCCGTTCCCCGACTCCTCGATGCCGTGGAGCGGCAGGCGGTTGATGTCGACGACCAGGTCGTGCTCCTCGGCGCCGTCCTTCATGAGGTTCAGCAGGTCCGTGCCCCCGGCGACGAACGTGGCGCCGGGGGTGCGGGCGACGAGCTGCACGGCCTCGGCCGTCCGGGTCACGCGAGCGTAGGCGAAGTCCCTCATCGGCGTCCCGCCTTCGCCGCGTCGGCCACCGCGTCGACGATGTTCGGGTAGCAGCTGCACCGGCACAGGTTGCCGCTCATCCACTCCCGGATCTCGTCCTCGGAGCCGGTGTGCCCTTCCTGGATGCACGCCACCGCGGACATGATCTGTCCCGGTGTGCAGATGCCGCACTGGAAGGCGTCGCGGCGGACGAACGCCTCCTGCACGGGGTGGAGTTCATCACCCTGGGCGAGCCCTTCGATGGTGGTGATCGACCGGCCTTCCTCCATCATGGCCAGGGTCAGGCAGGCTTTGGTGCGCCGGCCCTCGACGAGTACGGTGCAGGCACCGCACTCGCCACGGTCGCAGCCCTTCTTGGTGCCCGTGAGCCCGGCGTGCTCGCGCAGCGCGTCGAGCAGGGTGACGCGGGCCTCCACCCCCGGAAGCCGGTGCTCGGCTCCGTTGATCCTGAGCGTGAGGGTGCCGGCCGTCCGGGGCCGTGCCGCTTGCGCGGCCGGGGTCTGTGCCGCGGCCGGTTCGGTCCCCGAGAGGGGCACCATCACCGCGGTCGCCGCGACGCCCCCCGACTTCAAGACGCTGCGCCTGCTGTGTTGGGACATGGGAGTCGCTCCTTGTGATCCCGGGTCGGCGAGATGAAGTGAGCCTGACGCGTGAGGAAATCAGCCGTCCAACGCAAAAAGTGCATGTCAGCCATGCGTCGGGCGCATGATGCGGACCGGGGGAGCGGGGCTTTATGCGTTGCCTGCATGGAACTGCCTACGCTGTCGCCATGTCACATCTGCGGAACGCGGATCTGAACCTGCTCGAGGCGCTCGCCGTGTTGCTGGAGGAGCGGCACGTCACGCGGGCCGCGGACCGTTTCCACCTGAGCCAGTCGGCGATGAGCCGTGTCCTGCAGCGACTGAGGGAGACGTTCGGCGACGAGCTCCTGGTGCGCACCCGCGGCGGGTACGAACCGACCCCCCGGGGCCAGCAGATCCAGTCGGAGCTGGCCGAGCTCCTTCCCCGGCTGGAAGCGCTGCTGCGCGGAGACGCCTTCGATCCCGCGACGGCGACGGGCCACTTCCGCGTTCTGTGCACGGACTTCGCCACCTCGTTGTTCGGCCCGGTCCTCTTCCCGCGCCTCCTCCGCGAGGCTCCGGGGATCTCACTGACCGTTGCGCCACTGACGGACCAGTCCTTCGCCGACATTGAGCAGGGCCGCGCGGATCTGATCATCTCCGGGGTCGTGGCACCGCGTGCGCTGCGGTGGGAGACGCTGTTCGACGAGGACTTCGCCTGCCTGCTGCCCCGCGACCATCCCGTCCGCGGAGATCGGGTGACCCTGGACGACTTCATCGCCCACCCGCACGTCGTCGTCAACATCCTGGGCCTGGGGCAGGCGATGGTGGAGCGCCGGCTCGACGAGTACGGACTGCGCCGGCCCGTCGGGTTGCGGGTGCCGTTCTTCTCCGCGGCGGCGGCCGCGCTGCCGGGCACGGAACTGATCGCGACGCTCCCGCGCCGCGCCGTCCTCCCGTACGCCGGCGACCCCGCCTACCGCGTCGCCGCGGCCCCGGAAGAACTCCCGCCCTTCCCCTACGGCATCGCCTGGCACCCCCGCGTCGACGGCGACCCCGCTCACCGGTGGCTGCGGCAGGTGATGCGGGAGACGGCTGTGCGGGTGACCGGCCATGGGCCGCTTCAGGGTGGTGCCGCTCCAGTGCCGGTCGATCACTGAGAACGGTTGCTGGCTGCTCATGTGCAGACCGGTGCGATCGCTCCCCGCAGGGCACGGCCGTGCAGCCGGTCGAGCGCGTAGCGGTGACGGGCCTCCTCCCTGGCCCGGACCAGGGAGACCTTGCACCGCAGGGTGGAGCCGCGCAGGTCCTCCGTACCGGCCAGCTGACCGATGAACTCGACGGTGATGCGGTCCAGTGCGGGGCGTACCTCAGTGCTCAGGTCGGGACGTTCAGTGGGTGCCGATTCCGGGTGTGCTGCCCAGTGCTCGTGGAGCTCCCGCTGTACGAACTTGCTCATCTCTATCTGCGCCCGGAAGAAGTGCACGGTCTCTTCCGGATCGACCCCCGCGTCGGCGGCGAGTGCTGCCGCCCGGTCCAGCACCTGTTGTTCCCGTACCGGATCCTCAATGGGGACGTCGGTGCCGTACTTGGCCGCCGCCACCTTGTCGGCGAGCAGGATCCGCTCGGCAGCGAGACCGACCAACGGGGTCAGTCCTTGGGTCAGTCCTCCCCTCGGCGTCGCCGACGCGGACGCCGCTGTGGCCGGCGTCGCGCCGACCGACAGCAGCCCGGTCATCATCAGAGCCGTGAGTCCGGCACGCACAGACCGGGAGGAAGGGATTCTGGAGGACACTCGACGTTCCTTTCCGGCACGGTGCTCGACGACGGCGATGGCGATGGCGATGGCCGCGGGCCGGACGAGACCGCCGGACGTCAGTAAGTGCCGTGCCTGGCTGTGGGGTTGGGGCCACGCTATAGCAGCTCGCTGGTCAGCCGGAGGCATACGCGCTCGCCATCGGAAACCGTCAAGGAACCGTCAAGTACGCGCTCGTCGGGATGCGTTCACGGGCAAGGGCTGTCTCGTCGCCGGCCGCGGAAGGGAAGAGGGGCTCTCATCCTGGCGCCCTCCGGGTTAACGGCAGGGGAAGAGAGGCCGCCTGCGAGAACGGAGTGACATCGCGGTGCAACCCCTGCCGGGGGTGCGAGGTCTCAGCGGGTGATCGTGCACAACGCCCCCGGCGCGTGGCCGCGGCCGTTCGCTCCTTCGCCGGAGTGCCGTCTCCGCGACAACTGCCGCGCCGGGTACCGACGACTTCTCCACCGATCCCGCGAAGGGTTGCTTCCGCATGCGCACGTTAAGGACCGTAGTCCTCACCGCCTCACTCGCCCTCACCCTTGGTGGCGGTGTGCTCGCGACGTCCACCGCCCAGGCGGCCGCGGTGAGTTCGGCCTCCCTCCTGCACGCCGACGGTGAGCTCTGGTACAAGGCAGGCGCCGGACAGGCCAACAACCTGACGGTGACCGCGAAGGTGGTCGACGCCGATCCCTCGCAGTTCGGCGAGGACTACCTGCTCACGTTCCGCGACAGGTTCGACATCACCGTCTCCACCGCCGCGTGCAGCTACCCGGTGCCGGCCGACCGCAAGGTCGTCGAGTGCACGGTGGCCATCCCCGTGGGCTCCGACGACTCGGACAACTACGGCGTCGACCTCGGTGACGGCAGCGACACCGCGACGGTCACCGGCTCCGCGTACACATCGATCCACGGCGGCGAGGGCGACGACGTCCTCGCCGGCAGCCGCGCCGCCGTGCTCTACGGGGACGCGGGCGACGACCGCCTCGACGGCGGTGGCGGAGTCTGGGCCATGGGTCCGTTCGGTGGCGCGGGCAACGACACGATCACCAACTGCGACGCCGAGTGCCACGGCGGTCCCGGCAACGACAGCCTCACGGGCACCGCCACGGGGCAGGGCTTCGGCCTGCACGGGGACGACGGCAACGACGTCATCCACGGCGGTGCCGGTGCCGACCTCGTCTACGGCGGCAAGGGCAACGACAAGCTGTACGGCGACTCCGGGAACGACAAGATCTACGGCAACAGCGGCAACGACCTGCTGCGCGGGGGCGCGGGCACGGACACGCTCTCCGGCGGACCGGGGACCGACGAGGTCCACCAGGACTAGACGAGCAGGACCGGGACCACCGGGTGCGGCTCCCGCGTGAGGGAGCCGCACCTCCCTCACGCTCCGGCGTCCGCCCCACCCGTCGGCCGGGAGCCGGATGCGACGTCGTGGCCAGGACCGCGCAGGCCATCGATGAGCAGAGCCACCATGCGCTGGTTGTACTCGGGACCTTCACCCGGTACGGGCATGCACAGGTTGGCGATGGCGTACAGCAGGTCACGAGCGCTGACGTCCGCGCGCACCGCTCCACTGGCCGCCGCGGCGTCGAGCAGTTCCGTGAGAACGGGACCGACCTTCTCCAGGAAGTAGCCGGGAAGAGCCTCGTAGGCCGGATCGCCCGAGTGGAGGGCGGGGGCCAGTCCGCGTTTGGTCCCCAGGAACTCGGTGTACCGGCGCAGCCACTCGGCGAGTGCCTCCCCCGGCTCGTGGGTGGCGCTGAGCCGCGGCCCGGCCGCGGCGCACGCGTCGATCCCGCTCTCCACGACCGCCTTGACCAGGTCGGAGCGCAACGGGAAGTGCCGGTAGAGCGTCCCGACGCCGACGCCGGCCAGGTCGGTGATCTCCTTGGCCGGTGCGTTGACCCCGGACGTGTCGAACACCGTCTTCGCGGCCTTGATCAGGGCCTCCACATTGCGCTGGGCGTCCGCGCGGGTGCGGCGGGGTGCCCCGGGCGGCGCTTCCTTCTTGGTCATGTTCCCTCCGGTTGCATAACCGGAAAGCCTTTCCGTATAGTTCCGGAAAACCTTTCCGCTTAACTGCAGGGTAGGGCATCCCACCGGTGCCCTTCCAGTTCAGGAGGAACCCATGCAGTACCGCACGCTGGGTCGCACCGGCATCAAGGTCAGCCCGTACGCCCTCGGCACGCTGATGTTCGCCTCGGCGCTCAACGACGCGGGCCACGACGAGTCGATCCGCGTCATCCACAGGGCGCTGGACGCCGGCATCAACTTCGTCGACACCGCCGACGCCTACGGCGACGCGGAGGAGGTCGTCGGCAAGGCGCTCAAGGGGCGCCGCGACAACGTGGTCCTGGCCACCAAGGTGAGCCGCCCGATGGGCGACGACCCGAACCAGCGGGGAGCCTCCCGGCGCTGGATCACGACCGCGGTCGAGAACTCGCTGCGCCGGCTGCGGACCGACCACATCGACCTCTACCAGATCCACCGCGTCGACCCCACGACCGACGTCGAGGAGACCCTCTCCGCGCTCACCGACCTGGTCCGCAGCGGAAAGGTCCGCGCCATCGGCTCCTCCACGACCCCGGCCTCCGGCATCGTCGAGGCGCAGTGGGCCGCCGAGCGCCGGAACCTGGAGCGCTTCCGTACCGAGCAGCCGCCCTACTCCCTCCTCAACCGCGGTGCCGAGCGCGAGGTCCTGCCCGTCGCCCAGCGGTACGGCATGGGCACCCTGGTGTGGGGCCCGCTCGCTCAGGGACTGCTCACCGGCCGCGTGCGCAGGAACCAGGAGAACAGCCTGATCCGTGCCGGCTTCGTCAAGCACCTCAACGACGAGCGCCGCATCGACGTCGTCGAACAGCTGATTCCGCTGGCCGGGGAAGCCGGCCTGCCGCTGACCCGCCTCGCCATGGCGTTCACCCTCGCCCATCCCGGCGTCACCAGCGCCATCATCGGGCCGCGCACGATGGCCCACCTCGATGACCTCCTCGCCGGCCTCGACGTCGTCCTCGGCGACGACCTCCTGGACCGGATCGACGCGATCGTCCCTCCGGGCACCGACGTGGGCACGCTCGACCAGGACTACGTGCCTCCCGTCCTGGAAACCGCCGCTCTGCGCCGGCGGCCCCTCAGCGAACGCGCGGCTGCCTGACGCCGGGCAGCGTGCGGCTGTCCGTGGCCATGAACGGGCGGCGGCTCCGTCGGGTCGCGTCCGCCGGCGGTGCAAACCATGCCGGCGGGACTCGGGACGCCGTCACCCCTTCACCGACCCCGAGGTGAGTCCCTGGACGATGTGGCGGCTGGCGAAGGCGAACAGGAGCATGGTGGGCGCGATCGTCAGCACGGCCGCCGCGGACATCGAGCCCCAGTCGATGTTGAAGCTGGAGATGAAGCCGTTCAGGGCGGTGGGGACGGTCTTGTTGGTGTCGCTGTTCATGAGCGTCACCGACAGGAAGAGTTCGTTCCAGCAGTTGACGAAGTTGAAGATGAACGCGGCGATGATGCCCGGGCGCATCACCGGCAACAGGACCCGGAACAGTGCCGCGAAGCGCGACAGGCCGTCGATCATGGCGGCCTCCTCCAGCGCGTCCGGGATGTTCTCGAAGAACCCGCGGAGCATCACCGTGCAGAAGGGGATGCACACCGCGATGTAGACGAGGATCAGGCCGAGGCGGTTGTCGACCAGCCTCAGATCGGTCATCAGCAGGTAGAGCGGGCCCAGGGCGATGAAGGACGGGATCATCTGGGTGACCAGCGCGGCCATCAGCAGGGCGGACTTGGTGCGGAACTCGAAGCGGGCCAGCACGTACGCCGAGAGCATCGAGATGGCCGTGGCGGTCACGCCCGCCACCGTCGAGACGATGAGGCTGTTGGTCAGGTACGTGCCGAAGTCGGCCGTGCCGAACAGGCCGCGGTAGTTCTCCAGGGAGAAGCGCTCGGGCCAGTACGCAAGGGGGAAGCGGAAGATGTCGCCGGGCGCCTTCAGCGAGGTGACGGTGATCCAGTAGAGCGGGAAGACGGTGAAGAGCAGCCACACGCCGAGGAAGGTGAACTTGACGGCCCGGCCGGCCGCGGATGCCTTGCCGGTCACGACCTCACCCCTTTCCTCTCGCGCGTGGCCATGAGGAAGAACACCGCGAACACCAGCAGCCCGGCCACGACGAGCAGGCCCAGCGCGGAGGCCCTGCCGTAGTCGCCCTGCTGCGTGATCTTGATCATCCACGTGGTCACGATGTGCGTCTCGTTGTTGGGTCCGCCGCCGGTCATGCCGAAGATCAGGTCCGGGAAGTTGAAGATCCAGATCACCCGGAGCAGCACGGTCAGGGCCAGTGTGGTGCGGATGTAGGGAATGGTGATCTGGAACAGGGTGCGGGCCTTGCCCGCGCCGTCCAGCGCCGCCGCCTCGTAGAGCTCGTCCGGGATCGACTGGAGCGCGGCGAGGATCATGATGGCGAAGAAGGTGACGCCGTACCAGATGTTGGCGACGAGCACGGCCACCATCGCCGTGTCCGGGTCGGCCAGCCAGGCGATCGGTTCGTCGATCAGGCCGGCCTTCTGCAGCAGGTCGTTCACGACGCCGAACTCGCTGTTGAACAGCCAGCGGAAGAGGATGCCGATGAGGAACCCGGAGATCGCCCAGGGAAAGAAGATCAGCGCCTGGTACACCCCGCGGAGACGGAAACGCCGGCGCAGCCACAGCGCGAGCGCGAAGCCGATCACCAGCTGCGGGACGATCGAGCCGACCACCCACAGGGCGGTGTTGCCCAGGACGGTGCCCCAGGCGGGGTCGGCGAAGACGTCGCCGAAGTTCCTCAGCCCGACCCACGAGGTGTCGGTCAGGTCCGTCAGCTTCCAGTTGCGGAAGGCCATCTGGCCGCCCGCGATCACGGGGTAGTAGGTGAAGACCGCCACGAACAGGGCGGCCGGTGCCATGAAGGCGGCGATGGTCAGGCCGCGGCGGGTGGTGAACTCGCGCTTGCGCCGGCCCCCTTGCGGGAGGGCTCCGCTGCCGGAGGCCTCCCGCGCACCCGGCGTCGACGCCTTCGACGTCGTTGTGGAGGTGACGGGCATGTCTACTGCTCCTGCCGCCACTTCTCGGTCCAGTACGCGTCCCAGCCCGCGAGCAGCCTCTTCGGCGTCGTCCTGCCGAGGATCAGCTTCTGCACGTCGGCGTCCGCCTTCTGCTGCCACTCGGCCCACCAGCTGACCCCGCGCGGCTGGGTGACGACCAGGTACTTGTCCGGCTGCTCGGTCATGGTGACGTAGCTCGACCAGGGACCCGTTCTGTAGAAGGGGTCGCTGATCGCGGACTTGAGGATGGGCACCAGGCTGTTCTTCTTCGTGAACGACGTCGACGCCTCCCCCTGGGAGAGGAACTGGACCAGCCTCACGGCCTCGGCCTTGTGGCCGCTGCCCTCGGCGACGCCCCAGCCGGCGGTGGCCAGAGGCTGCACGGTCTTGCCGCCGGGGCCGGCGACCAGCGGGGCCGTGGCCCACTGGTCCTTGGAGATCGACTTCGACTCCGAGACCGTGGCGATCACTTCGGGGTCCTGGAGCAGGAACGCCGTGGAGCCGTTGGAGAACGCCTCGACCATCTCGGGGTAGCCCCAGGAGACGGACGACTTCGGGGACGCCTGCTGGAAGAGTTCGAGGTAGGTCTCGATCGCGTCCTCGGCCTCGGGAGCGGAGAAGATCGAACGGCCGTTCCTCAGCTTGAAGCCGTTGGCCGGGTCGACCTCGTCGGCGAGGTAGGCCTCGATGGCGGCGGTGGCGTTGCTGTGGGCGTTGGCGCCGCCGCGGAAGGCGTAGCCGTAACGGCGTTCGGCCGGGTCGTGGATGGCGGACGCCTGCTCCAGCAGTTCCCGCCAGGTGGCCGGCGGCTTGTCGAAGCCCGCCTTCTCGATCAGGTCGGTGCGGTAGAAGAGGCTCAGGCCGTAGAAGCCGTACGGGACGAAGTAGGTGCGGCCCTTCGCGTCCTCGGCGGCGTTGACGGCGTTCTCCGTCATGGCCTGCCAGCCCTTCCAGCCGTCCAGGTCCTTCTTCATGTCGTGCAGCCAGCCGTTGTTCGACCAGGGTCCGACGGTGATGTCCCGGACCTCCAGGACGTCCACCCCGCTGCCGGACTGGAGCATCTGCTGGAGCTTCTGGTCGGCCTGCTCGGTGGGCGGGGAGACCAGATTGACCTTGATCTTCGGGTTCTGCCGTTCGAAGTCGGCTATGAGGTCCTTGAGCAGGTCGGTGCGGGTCGGGTTCGTCAGGCTCTCGACCATGTTCAGGGTGACCGTGCCGCTCGCCTCGGGGCTCATGGTGGAACAGCCGGTGAGGAGGGTCGCGGCGGCGGTGCCGAGCGCGAGGGCTGCCGTCCTGCTTCTCATGGTGCTGACCTCTTTCCTGAGTTTCCTGAGCTGCCTCGAGCCCACGTGACGAGGACGGGGACGCAGTCCTCGGCGAAGTACTCGTAGTCGGCGGCGGTGTTGTAGACGTGGGCGGACAAGCGCATGTAGCCGTTGCCGCCGAAACTGGTGAAGGCCGCCTCCACGCCCAGCTCCCGGGCTACCCGGTCCCGCAGGGCGTCGGCCTCGATCCGGTCGGCGGCGAGTCCGTCCGGCAGCCGGACCAGGCGCATGCCGGGCACGGGCATGCCGACGTCGACCGAGGGGTCCGTGCCGGCCGCCTCGGCGAGCGCGGCGCCGATGACACGGGCGCCGTAGTCGGCCAGGTCGTCCATGTAGCGGCGGGCGGCCGTCCAGCCCCAGGTGCGTTCGACGAAGGCGAGGGACGTGGGCGCGGCCAGATGGGCGGTGGCGTCGACGGTGCCCTGCTGGTCGAAGCGGTCGGGGAAGGGGTCGGCCGCGGCCCAGGAGTCGATCAGGGGGTAGAGGCGCTCGCGCAGCGGGCCACGGGCGACGAGCGCGGCGGTGCCGCGCGGGGCGCAGCCCCACTTGTGCAGGTTGCCGGTCCAGAAGTCGTACGCGGCACCGGCGAGGGGTGCTTCGAGCAGGCCGGGCGCGTGCGCGCCGTCGACGAGGACGGGGATGCCGCGCCGCCGGGCCTGCGCCCCGATGCGCTCCACCGGCAGCCGGCGCGCGGTCGCCGAGGTGATCTGGTCGACGACGACGAGTGCGGTGGCGTCGCCGAGACCGGCGACGACCGCTTCGTACGCCCGGTCCTCGTCCGCGTCCAGCGGCACCCGGGCGGTACGGACCCGGCCGCCCCAGCGGCGGGCCAGCCGCTCGGCGCCCATCGTCACGGCCCCGTAGCCGTGGTCGGTGACGAGGATCTCCCCGCCGGGGCGGAGGGTGAGGGCGGCGTAGACGACGCTCGCGCCGGCGCTGGCGTTCGGCACGAGGGCGAGGTCGTCGGCGTCGATCCGCAGGAAGCCGGCGAGTTCGACCCGGGTGGCGGCCAGTCGCTGGGGCAGCGCCGGGAACCACACGACGGGGGAGCGTTCCATCTCCGCGCGCAGCGTTTGCTGCCGCTCCTGGGCCACCAGCGGAACGGCCCCGAAGGAGCCGTGGTTCAGGTGCTTGAGGACAGGATCCAGCGACCAGGCCCGGTCGGCGGGCCGGCCGTCCGCCAGCAGCAGGGGGCGCGGTGCGGTGGTCACCTCGGTCTCGCTCACAGGACTCCACATCTGGGCAGGGCGGTTCTGCGGAGGATCGCGCTCCGCCGGACACATCTGATGACTGGGCATCCTGCCGACCTTCTGTGGCGGAAACAAGAGGCTTACAGTGAAAGTCATCAGATGACTTTCCCGGGATGCGTACCCGACTCATCCGATGACTCCCCGGGCCTCGCTACAGTGCTCCGGGGGACGCGGCCCGCTCGCGCCCCGTCAGGGGAGGAAGAAGGGGACGGATGTCCGCAGTCGAGAAGGCCTTCCACGGCCTGCGGCACATGATCGGGACGGGACGTCTCGGCCCGGGCGAGCGCATCCCGCCCGAGGGGGAGCTCTGCGAGGAACTCGGCGTCTCGCGGGGGTCGCTGCGCGAGGCGGTGCGGATGCTCGCCGCCCTCGGGGTCATCGAACCGCGGCACGGCTCGGGTACGTACGTCTCCCAGCTGAGACCCCAGGACGTGATCGGCAGCCTCTCCCTGACCCTCGAACTGCTGCCCCTGTCCGGCCTGTTGGAGGTCTACGAGATCCGGCGCGTGCTGGAGGCGCACGTCGCCGCCCAGGCGGCGGCCCGCTGCACCCCGGAGACGGTGGAGACGCTCTTCGCCCTCATCGAGGACATGGAGGCCACGAGCGACCCCGCCAAGGCGTCGGAACTGGACCACCGCTTCCACGCGGAGATCGCCCGCGTGGGAGGCAACCCCACCCTGGCCACCCTCCTGGCGGTCTTCCGCGCCCGCTCCCGCAAGTACCAGGTCTTCACCCTCCCCGAAGGCCCCGAACTGCGCAGGAAGAGCGACGACGACCACCGCGTCCTGGCCACCGCCATCGCCGACCACGACCCGGTCGCGGCGGCCGGTGCGGCCCAGGCGCACGTCGCCCAGACGGAGCGGTGGCTGAGGGCGTTCATGCCACCGGTGGAGGAGACCGGCGGGGCGGACTGACCGTGCCGGCCGGGCCGTTCGCCCTGCCGGAGGCGGCTCGCGCCGTGGCGCCCGCCCGGGTCAGCCCGTGAGCGGTGGGGCGCCGGCTCTCCGGTCCTCCTCGGCGGTCCGGGGCCGTGCCCGGCCGGCGCGCCGGGCACATGGCCGGGCCGTGCCCGGGATCCTCGGCGGCCGCACCCGGCGGTAAGTCCCCGGTCGGCTGGTCCGCCCGGACCCCGCCCGGGCGGGGGCGTCCCGGCGGCCTGCGCGCCCGGACGGAGGGAGTGACGCGAGCGCGGCCCGCGTCGCCGTGGTGCAGGGGCACGAACTCCGCGGGTCCGCGCCCCCCTTGCGGACGGTGCGGCCCGCCCGCGGGCGGCCACCGGTCCGCCCCCGGCATCCCGGCTCGGTCCCGCGCCCCGTTCGCGGGTGAGCGCGCGGCGCGCCGCGCGGTCAGGGCGCCGGCGGCCGCATCCCTTCCAGGCCGGACACCATGCACTCCAGTCCGTCGTGGAAGCGCCGTCCCGTACTGCTGTCGGCGCTGCGCTTGACGTAGTCGGCCAGTGAGGACGGGTGGTTCTCCAGCGCCGAGTCGAGGTACGGGCCGAGACGCTGGGCCCACCTCTCCTCGGACTCGGAGCTCTGCTGGGCCATGCGCTGCCAGGCCGCCTCCGACAGGGCGGCGCCCACCGTGTAGTAGTAGATCGCCGACAGCGCGGAGTCCAGCTGGGACGGGGTGAAGTCGGCCTCCTCCAGGATCGCGATGACGGCGCTGGTGTGCGCCAGGGCGCGCGGCCCGACCGGCGGATGGCTGCCCATCAGCTCGATCATCCAGGAATGCTGGAGCAGCACCTCGAACAGACCGGTCGCGCCGGCCTTGATGCCCTCGCGCCAGTCCCCTGACGCGGACCGGGCCGGCGGGTCGGGGAAGACGGCGTCGACCGCCAGCTCCAGCAGGTCGTCCTTGGTCGGCACGTGCCAGTAGAGGGACATGGGTGCCGAGCCGAGGGACTCGGCGAGCTGGCGCATGCGCAGGTTGCGTACGCCTCCTTCGTCCAGCAGCCGTACCGCACCGCGCACGATCTGCTCGCGGTTCAGCGGCTGCTTCGCCGGCCGCTGCCGCATGTCGCGCAACCAGATCGACCCCGGTCGGCCCTTGGCCGTGTCCCGGCCCGAGTTCTCGTCTCGTCCAGAAGTCTCAGTCACCATTCCATGTTAGCGCGCGCCCGTACAACGTACGATAGCTGGTATGCCGTACGACAAAACTGCCGAACGGATCGTCTAGGAGGACACGCATGGAACCCGTGCACGACAGGCACACCCCGGGCGACGGTGGGGACGGGGGTGCCGCACCCGGTGCCCGGAACAGGTGGGCGGTACTGGCCGTCCTGTCACTCAGCCTCCTGGTCGTGGCCCTGGACCTGACCGTGCTGAACGTCGCCCTGCCCACGCTCAGCACGGAACTCGACCCCTCCTCCGTGCAGTTACTGTGGATCGTCGACGTCTACTCACTGGTCGTCGCGGGTCTGCTCATCAGCGCGGGCACACTCGGTGACCGGCTCGGGCGCAAGCGCTTCCTGTGCCTGGGCTTCGTCGTCTTCGGCGCGTCATCGGCCATGGCCGCGTGGGCGACCGAGCCCGAGATGCTGATCGCGGCCCGCGCCCTGCTCGGCGTCGGCGCGGCGATCATCATGCCCTCGACGCTGTCGATCATCCGGAACGTCTTCACCGACCGCAAGGAGCGCACGGTGGCCCTCGCGGTGTGGGCCACCATGTCCGCGGCCGGCGCGGCCGTCGGGCCGGTCGTCGGCGGCATCATGATCGAGCACTTCTGGTGGGGCTCGGTCTTCCTCATCAACGTGCCGATCATGGTGTTCGCCCTGATCGCCGCGCTGGCCCTGGTGCCGGAGTCCCGTCACTCCAACCCCCCGCGCTGGGACACCGTCGGCGCCCTGCTGTCCGTGGCCGGTCTGATCCTGCTGGTGTACGCCATCCAGCACGGCGGCGCCGAAGGCCTGGAGGCGCAGACCGTGGTCACCGGCGTGCTCGGACTGCTGATGCTCGGCGGCCTGGTGGTGCGGGTGCTCAAGGTGCGCGACCCGCTGATCGACCCGGCACTGTTCCGCAACCGCGCCTTCTCGGTGGCGGTCGTCTCGGTGGTGCTGGCGATGTTCGGCATGGGCGGACTGATGCTGCTCCTCACCCAGCACTGGCAGTTCATCGGCGGGGCCTCGCCCATGGAATCGGGTCTGCGGCTGCTCCCCCTGCTGCTGGCCACCATGATCGGGGCACCCGCGATGTCCGCCATCGTGCCGAGGTACGGCACCCGGTACGCCATGATGATCGGCCTGGGACTCATCGGGGCGGCCTTCTTCGTCCTGGTGAACGTGCGGCCCGACACCGACTACTGGGTCTTCGCCGTCGCGCTGGCCGGTATCGGCGCCGGGGCCGGCTGCGCCATGACGGCCGCGTCCGACGCCATCATGTCCACGGCCGATGCGGACAGCGCGGGCGGCGCCGCCGGCATCGAGGAGACCAGCTACGAGCTGGGCAACGGACTGAGCGTGGCCATCATGGGCAGCATCGCCGCCGCGCTGTTCCGCCGGGAGATGGACACCTCCGTCCCCGGGGTGGACGAGCGGGTGATGGACGCCGCCCGGGAAGGACTGCCCAACGCCGTCGCCGCGGCGCGTGCCCTGCCGGGGGAGGCGGGCGCGGAACTCAAGCGCCGGGCCGACGACGCGTTCGCCGATGCCTTCGGCGTCACCTCGCTGGCCACGGGCATCCTGCTGGTCCTGGTCGCCGTGGCCGTGGCCGTGCTCATCCCCCGCGAGGCGGGGCGCCAGACGCGGGACGACGGCGACGGCTCCGACTCGCCGGAAGCGGTGGACCTGGCGAAGCCCTAGCCGAGCGGCTGCACCTGGGCCCGGCGGTGTGGCTGTGCCTGGGTGCGGCGGTGTCATTGGGCCTGGGGCCGACGGTGTGACCGGGCCTGGGTCCGGCGGTGTGGCTGTGCCTGGGTCTGGCTGTGTGGCCGGGCTTGGGTCCGGCGGTGTGACCGGGCCTGGGTCCGGCCGTGTGACCGGGCCTGGGGCCGGCCCTGTGACCGCTCCCGGCCGTGTGGTTCTGCCCGGGTCCAGCCGTGTGACCGCGCATTGGTCCAGCCGTGTGGCTGGGCGGCTCCGGACCGGCCGAGTGACCGTGCCCGGGGTCGCCACGGCCCATGGGACGGGCCCCGGGTGACGGGGCCCGTCGCGCCGGGCCGCCGTGCCGTTCGGGATCGCCGCGCACGCGACGAGGAAGCCGGGACCCCTGTCGGGTCCCGGCTTGTCGCCCTGCTCGCCTGCGTCCGCCGCAGGCGCCGCTCTTGCACCGGGCGAGCGCACGGCCGCGTCAGACGGCCCGGACGCGCTGCTCCACCAGTGCCACGATCCGGTCGAGCCGCCCCAGCTCGACCACTTCGTCGTCGGTGATGTCGATACCGAAGTCCTTCTCCAGGGCGAGGGAGAACTCCACCGCCGCCAGGGAGTCCAGGCCCAGATCCTCCAGGCTGGCCTCGGGGGCGATCTGGTCCTCCGGGACCCGGAAGCTGTTCGTCAGCAGGGACTTGACCTTCTCGTACACCGTTCCTCCCGGGAAACGCCGTGTCGGTGGGGTGCGCGGGACAGCGCGCCGGCGTGGGGCCGGCGCGTCCTCACACGTCGTAGGTGTGCACCGCGAAGGGGGTGACCTCCGGCCACGTCAGGGTCGCCGCGCCCCAGGCGAGTCCGCCGCCGAACGCGGCGAGCAGCACCCGGTGGTGCGGCAGCAGCTCGCCCGCCGAGGCGGCGTCGGCGAGCAGCAGGGGCAGGGACGCGGCCGAGGTGTTGCCGACGCGCTCGATGTTGGACAGCACCCGCTCGCGCGGGACGCCGAGTTCGTCGGCGACGGCCTCATTGATGCGTGCGTTGGCCTGGTGGGTGGCCAGCCGGTCGACGTCGCCGACCTGCCAGCCGGAGCGTTCCAGGACGTCGAGGGACGCCTGGGCCATGCGCTCCTTCGCGTGCCGGTAGACCTTGCGCCCCTGCATGCGCAGGTAGTACTCGTCCGGGCCGGGCACCGAGCCGGCCGAGCGCTGCCGCGCGCCGCCCGCCGGGATCTCGATCAGGTCGCTGAGGGCGCCGTCGCTGCCGAGGCGCACCGGCCCCACGGCGCCCGGCTCGTCCCGCTCCCCGGCCCGCAGCACCACGGCACCGGCGGCGTCGCCGAAGATGACCGCCGTGGTCCGGTCGTGCGGGTCGACGATGCTGGAGAAGGTCTCGGCGCCGATGACCAGCACGTGGTCGGCGAACCCGGCCGCGATCGCCCCGACCGCCGTCGACAGGGCGTACAGAAAGCCGGCGCAGACGGCGGCGACGTCGTGCGCGGCGACCGGTCCGAGCCCGAGGGCCGTCGCGACCTCGGGAGCGGTGGCCGGGCAGAGCCGGTCGGGTGTGGCCGTCGCGAGCACCACCGCGTCCACGTCGTCGCGTCCGGCCGACTTCAGGGCCAGCCGGCCCGCCTCGACCGCGAGTTCCCGCGTGGCGGTGCCCGGCGGGACGGTGTGGCGCTGTGCGATGCCGGTGCGGCTGCGGATCCACTCGTCGCTGGTGTCCAGGCGGGCCTGCAGGTCGGCGTTGGTGACCGTGACGGGCGGTACCCACCCGGCGACGCCCGTCAGAACCGCCGCACGGGAGCCGGCACCCACGTGCGCCGGCGCGCTGCTGTCCATGGCCTTCCCCCTCACGCCTTGCCCAGCAGGATCGCGCTGCTGATCATGCCGACGGTGTAGTTGAAGGACAGCGCGTGGTCGACGCGCTGCGGCCGGGCCGTGGTGCCCGGCACCGGGTCGAAGGCGCACTCGTCCGCCGGGTCGACGCAGCCGGCGGTCGGGCACACCGTGTCGCGCTGGATCATCAGGGAGGTCGCCGCCACACCGAGGTTGCCGAGCGGGCCGCCGTTGTGCCCGAAACAGGCCTCCTGCACGGTGACGGGCAGCCGGGCCGCCCGGTCCCCGAACAGCGAGTGCACGATGTTCGACTCCGTCTCGTGGAAGACGCGGTCGCCCTCCGCGCCACCGTTGACGTAGTCGATCTGGTCCGGCTCGACGAGGCCCGCCATGGCGTCACGGGACGCCTGGACCATGCCGGTGCCCGCCCGGTCGATGGCGAAGGCGCTGTGCTGGGGACTGCGCCGGGTGCGCTGCGACATCAGCCGGGCGTAGGGCCGGGCGCCGCGCGCCTCGGCGTGCGCGCGGCTCTCCAGGACCAGCGTGATCGAGCCGCTGCCCATGTTCGAGCCGGGTGAGTTCTTGTCGTAGGGGCGCATCAGGCTGCGCATCGCCAGGGCCGCGTCCTCCATCGCGTCGACCGTGCCGTCCTCGTCCGCACTGAGTTCCGCGTAACGGTCCAGCAGGTCCGCGTAGTGCAGCAGGAAGTCCCGGCCGAACACGTCGGCGCCGGTGACCACGGCGACCTCCACCTCGCCGCCCGCGATCAGACGGTGCGCCATCCCGAGCGCCACGGCCGAGGACGTACAGCCGTTGGAGATGGTGAAGCTGGGCCCGGTCCCGCCGATCACCGACACCTGGACGTTGGTGACGTCCATGGGGATTCCGGTGAGGGCGAGCCGGGTGCCCAGGGCGTTGATCTCGTCCTTGGTGACGGTGGCACGGTCGGCGCGCAGGATGTCGCTGTACTGCGTCGACCAGCAGTCTCCGCCGTCGCGCGCGGTCAGCACCCCCGCCTCGGCCAGATCCCCCGAACGCCAGTCGAGACCGGCGTCCGTGCACGCCTCCGCGAACGAGACCAGGCCGTGCAACTGGACGGGGGAGTACAGCGCGAGTGCCTTTCGGGGCAGCTCCGGAAACCGCTCCTTCACATCCGTGGCGTCGGTTCTCGCCTGCCCGAAGTAAATTCCGTCCTGTTCCACGTGGCAGGCGCCCGTGGAAATGATGTCCCAGAACTCCGCGGACGTCGCACACAGCCCCTCGGGGCCGGGCAGGGAGAATCCCATTCCGGAAATCAGCGTGTCGCGCCCGGAGTCCTTTTGCTGGTCGGTCATACGACTCCCTGCGTTGCTTGGGCTGATCACACTAAAGGCCGTGCGTCGCCGCCGTTAACCGGCCCCCGGTACCCGAAATCCCAGGTCACCGGTATTCGCGGTACCGCGTCATCGCGGGTACTTCCGGTACCGGCCGGGAAATGTCCCCGGTACCGGTGGAACGATGTCGAATAGTTGAGCGCCGGATACGTTTTCGGTATGGCTGCACTGGCTGAATCCACCGCAGGGCAGAACCGTGGGGGCCAGGTACTCGTCACCGGTATCGGTGTGATGCTCCCCGGTGCAACCCACGTCAACGAATTCTGGCAGGACGTACGTGACGGCCGTTCACGTCTGGGCCCGCTGACACGCTGCGCTCCGGGACCGACCGGTGTCCGGGCGGCGGGCGAACTGCGGGACTTCGACCACCGGAAGTTTTTGCCGGACCTGAGCGAGAAATTCGCCGGCCGGTACACACGCGAGGCGCTGGCCGCCATGTCGGCCGTGGAGGAGGCCCGCCGTGACGCGGGGCTCGGACAGGGCGAGATCGACCCGTGCCGGCTGTCCCTCATCGCCTCCTCCTCGCGCGGGCCCCTGGAGTGGGTGAGCGACGTGCTCACCGGCGGCACGCACCACGACGCGGCCGAGGCGAGCGCCGTCGCACGGGCAGCGGCCAGACAGCGGCACTTCGGCGACAGCGGCGCGATGCTGCGCGGCATGCCGGGCGCCCCGGCGACCCTCGCGGCCATCTACGGCGACGTGCGCGGACTCGTCACCACCCTCAGCAGCGCCTGCGTCGGCGGGCACCACGCCCTCGGCTTCGCCGCCGACCTGATCCGCTCGGGCGGCGCCGACGCCGCGCTCGTGCTGGGGTACGAGTTCCCGCTCACGCCCTTGGTCTTCGAGTCCTTCACGGCCATGGGCGACGGCGTGCTGTCGACCGAGTCGGACGACCCGCGCCGGGCCGTCCGCCCTTACACCCGGGACCGCGAGGGCTTCGTCTTCGGCGAGGGCGCGATCGCCCTGTGCCTGGAACGCGAGGACCACGCCCGCGCCCGCGGCGTCGACGGCTACGCGCGCGTGCTGTCCCACCGGGCGCGGAACGAGGCCACCCACCCGTTCGGCATGGACATGAGCGGCAAGGTCACCGCGTCGGTGGTCGCCGAGGCCCTCGACGACGCGGGCCGCAGCCCCGCGGACGTCGGCTGGTTCTGCGGGCACGGCACGGCCACCCCGAAGAACGACGTGGCCGAGAGCCGGATGCTGGGCGCGCTCTACGCGGACCGCCCCCGCTCCGCCTGGCCGCCTCTGACGTCCGTCAAGCCCGTGCACGGGCACCTGCTCGGCGCCACGGCCCTGGTCAACGCGGCGGCAACCGCCCTGGCCCTGCGGCACCAGACCCTGTGCGCGACCGCCAACTACGCGGACGCGGAACCGGATCCCGAGTGCGACCACGACCACGTCGGCGAGGGGGCGCGCCCCGGTGAGCTGGACCTCGCGGTGTCCCTCGCCTTCGCCATCGGCAGCCAGACCTCGGTGCTCGTGCTGGGCGCCGCCTGACCGGTGGTGCGCCCCCTCGGCGGACCGACCCTGCGAAGGAGACCATGACCACGCACAGCGGACCCGCACGGCGCCCCGCCGTCGTCCCCGACGTCGACGCCCTGGTGGCCCGGTACGTCACCCCCGGCACGCACCTGCACCTGGCCATGACGATGGCCCGGCCGAACGCCATGGTCTACGCGCTGGCCCGGCAGTTCGCGGGCCGGGGCGCGTTCACCGTCAGCACGTCGGCCACGCACACGGCGATGCACGCCCTGACCATGTCGGGCGCGGTCGACCACCTGATCACCTGCTTCCTGGGCGACACCTACCCCACACCGCGCCCCAACCCGCTCTACCGCGACCTGGCCCGCGGTGTGCCCTTCACCTGTGAACTGTGGTCGCTGCTGAGCTTCACACAGCGGCTGACGGCCGGGGCGACGGGGCTGCCGTACGGCGTGACCGCCTCGCTGGTCGGCAGCGATCTGGAGCGCGGGCTGGCCGCGGGCGGGCGCGGGCCGCTGCCCGGCGGGGACGGCGCAGCGGCGGACGCGGTCCCGAAGTTCGTGCGACTGGCGGACCCGGCCGGCACCGACCGGACCTTCGGTCTCGTGGAACCGCTGCGTCCGGACTTCACGCTGCTGCACGGGGCGTGCGCGGACAGCCGGGGCAACATCGTGCTCGTGCCGCCCGCCGGCGAGGGCGCCTGGGCGGCCTACGCCGCCCGGCGGGGAGTCCTCGCGTCCGTGGAGCGCATCGTGCCCGACGCGTTCGTCGACGCCCACCCGGAGCGGGTCGTGATCCCGGGGCAGCGCGTCGTCGCGCTGTGCGAGGCCCCGCTGGGCGCGCACCCCCAGTCGCTGCGCGGCCTCACCATCGGCGAACCGGCCCAGCACGTCACCGGCTACCGCGACGACTACGCCTTCCTCACCGAGCTCGTGGAACGCCTCGCGACCGAGGACGGCGCCAAGGAGTGGTACCGCGAGTGGGTGGAGGAACCCGGCGGTCACGCCGGCTACCTCCGCAAGCTCGGATCCACCCGCCGCGCCGAACTCACCCTCGCCGCCCGGCCCCTCACCCCCCGCACGCCCGTCGCCCCGCCCCGCGGCGCCGCCCGGCCGTCGCCCGCCGGGACACCGCGGGCCGCGGACGCCGGCCGCCCCCGGCCGGAGCCCCGCACGCCCGTGAGCCGGCAGGAACGCACCGTCATCCTCGGCGCGCGGGCCATCGTCCAGCACGTCACCGAGGACGGGTACGACACCCTGCTCGCGGGCATCGGCGTGTCCCACCTGGCGGCGTGGCTGGCCGCCGCGCGCCTGCGCGAGCAGGACGTGCACGTCCCGGTCTGCGCCGAACTCGGCTTCTACGGCATGGATCCCGAGCCCGGCGACGTCTTCCTCTTCAGCCAGCTGCACGCCACCCGCTCCCAGCAACTCGCGGGCATCACCGAGATCCTCGGCGGCATGGTGGCGGGCAACCGGCGCTGCCTGGGCGTCCTCGCGGCCGGCGAGGTCGACACCCGCGGCGACATCAACACGAGCCTGCTGGCCGACGGCCGCTGGCTGACCGGTTCCGGCGGCGCCAACGACATCGCCACCAGCACCGACTGCCTGGTGCTGTCCACCGCGTCCCCGCGCAAGTTCGTCGAGCGCGTCGCCTACGTCACCAGCCCGGGCGCCCGGGTGCGCGAGGTCGTCAGCCACTTCGGGCGGTTCCGCCGGGAGGGCGGAGCGGACAGCCCGTTCCGGCTGGCCACCTGGCTCCCGCCCGGCGACGACGGCCCGGCCACCCCCGAGGAGGCGGTGGCGCGGCTGACCCGCTGGCCCGCCCCCGTGTCGGGCTGCGTGCCCGAGCCGGAGGTGACGGAGGCGGAGGTCGCCTGGCTGCGCAGTCTCGACCCGCAGGGTTTCTACAGGTGAGGAGCATGGCAGTGACAGGTGGAATCTGGGCGGGCCGAGGGCTGTCCTTCCGGGGCTTCGGCCACTACTTCCCCAGGCACTGGGAGCCGACCCCGGCCGACCTGCCGGAGGCACCCGAGATGGAGGCGGCGATCCTCGGTCCCGACCTCGGCGTGGCGGGACGCCACCTGTCCGACGACTCCGAGACCGTGCCGTACATGGCCGTGGAGGCCGGACGCCGGGCACTGGACAACGCCGGACTCGACGGGGACGACCTCGACCTGGTGGTCTTCTCGTCCTGGTCGCAACGCAGGTACGCGCCCGAGGACGGGCCGCGGATCGCCCTGCGGCTCGGCGCCCGGCGCGCGCTGGCCTTCGACGTGTGCGCCGCCTGCGTCGGCTTCGTGCACGGCGTGCAGACGGCTGCCGCGCTGCTGACCAGCCACCAGTGGCGGCGTGCCCTGGTGATCTGCTCCGACCAGTTCTCCCGGCGGCTCAAGCCGGGGCGTCGCGGCAGTTACGTCGGCGGGGACGGGGCCGGTGCCGCGGTGCTGGAGGTGGGCCCGCCGGACGACTCCCGGCTGCGGGACTCGGTGGTCCTCAGCTACGGCGAGCACGCGGGAGTGTCCAAGGCGCGCGGCACCGACGGCTGGACCGTGAGCCTGCCCACCATCGCCGACGTGGCCGCCGAGACCGCCGGCGAGGCCACCGACCTGGTGCTGCGCCGCAGCGGCATGACCCTCGCCGACATCGACTGGGTCGTGCCCCACCCCGGCTCGGTCCGGATCAGCGAACACCTCCTGACCCGCATCGGCGCCGACCCCGCACGCGTCCTGACGAACCTGCGCACCCGCGGTCAGACCACCAGCGCCACCATCCCGACAGCCCTGTCCGAGTACGTCGAGTCCGGCCGCCTCGGCAAGGGAGACGTGATCCTGTCGCCCGCGGCCGGCGCCGGCTGGTTCTCCGGAGCGCTGCTCTACCAGCTCTGACCGTCGGGCCGACGCCTCCTGCCGGGCTCCGGGCACCGGACGACCCGCTCACCCTCCACGAGGAAAGGACCACCCGTCATGTCCACCCCCCAGTCACCGTTCGACGGCGCTCCGCCGCCGGTCGTGCTCGACGGTGTCGGCCACTACTTCCCCGGCGAGCCCGTCACCAACGACCACTTCGAGCGCCTGCCCGGACTGGGCGTCGACGACGCGTGGATCCGTGAGCACACCGGCGTCGTCTCCCGCCACTGGGCCGGACCGGACGAACGGTTCGCCGAGATGGGCGTCAAGGCCGCCCGTGCCGCCCTGGACGACGCGGGTCTCGACGTCTCCGACGTGGACCTGATCGTCGGGACCAGCGCCACCGCACGCCCGCGGGCCAACCCCTCCTCGCTCGGCAACAACTACATGGACATCTCCCTGCCCGTGCAGCGGCAGCTCGGCGCGCACGGCGCCTACTGCTTCGACGTCACGGCGGTCGCCTGCGCCGGCTTCCTGTACGCGAGCGTCGTGGCCCGGGGCCTGCTGGCGACCACGGGCGCGCGCACCGCCCTGGTCGTGTGCGCCGAGAGCCCGCGGGACATCCTCGACTTCCGGTACAAGAACTCGGCGTTGTTCGGCGCGGGTGCCGCGGCGGCCGTGTGGCGGCGCGGCGAGTCCGTGGGCGCCGGCACCGACGGACTGCCCAGCCGCAGCGGGCTGATCGACATCGTGCTGCACTCCGACGGCCGCTACTACGACGTGTTCGACATCGACGAGAACGACAAGATGGTGATGCGCGGCGGGGTGCTCTCCGAGGTGACCCCGGACATGCTCGTGGACGCCGGGCAGTCCGTACTGAAACGCAACGGCCTTTCACCGGAGCAGATTTCCTGGTGCGTTCCGCACCAGGCGAACACCAATCTGCTGTACCCGATGGCGGACCGCATCGGCATCCCCCGGGAGCGCATGCTGCTGAACCTTCCCCGGCGCGGCAACACCTCCAGCGTCGGAATGCCCGGAGCGCTCTCCGAATTCGTGCAGGACGGCACGGTGAAACCCGGGCAGCTGCTCCTCGGCGTGAGCATCGGGCGCGGCCTCAGCTGGGGCGCCATGGTCTTCCGGTACCGGTGAGCCACCGGGCCGCGGGCGACGACGCACAGCGAGAGGGGAGCGACCTTGTCCGAAGCCAGGAACGCGCTGGTGACCGGCGGTACCAGGGGCCTGGGTCTGGCCGTGGCCCGACGGCTCGCGGCCGAGGGCTGGACCACGACGGTGTTCGGCCTCGATCAGGGCCGACTGGAGAAGGTGCGGGCGATGGCCCGGTCCGAAGGGCTGGACCTGCACGCGGTGCGGGCCGATGTGACCTCGGAGGAGTCCGTGCGGCAGGCCGTGGCCGAGCTGACGCGGAACCAGCCGCTGCACCTGTGCGTGAACAACGCCGGCCGCAACCTCTCCCGACTGCTGCTGCGCCCGCCGCGCGACGGCGGCGGCGAGTTGCTCACCCACCCGCTCGACGACTTCGAACGCACGCTGCGCCTGTGCCTGACCGGCGTGTTCCTGGTCGGCCGTGAGGCCGCCGCGAGCATGGTCCGGCACGAGGTGCCGGGCGTCATCGTCAACGTGTCCTCGGGTCTGGCCCGCGGCGCCTACGGGCAGTCGGCGTACACCGCGGCGAAGGCCGGCGTGGAGGCGCTGACCCGCACCTGGTCCTACGAACTCGGCCCGTACGGCATCCGCGTGGTGGCCGTCGCGCCCGGCGTGATGGACGGGGAGGCGCTGCGCGAGAAGAGCACGGCCTTCCCGCGGCACGCGCGGTACATGGAGGGCCTCAAACGCTTCGTGCCGCTGGGCCGCTGGGCCGCCGAGGACGAGATAGCCGACGCGGTGTGTTTTGCCGCGGACAATCCCTACCTCACGGGCTCGGTCATCCGTATCGACGGCGGGGGACCGCCCGGCTGGGTGCCGTGATATTCCGATCCCGGACCAAATCCCTTTCTTATGCCGGTACTTCACGTACCCGCACCGCCCCTGATCGAGTACTGGAGGCCCGATGCGGCACCCTGCCGACGCCACTAGCTTTTCACGGGTGAATGCAGAACATCACGGAATCTGGTCGGACGCCGGAATTCGATTCACCGGGTTCGGCCATTACTTCGGCTCCGAGGAAATACCCAACGAAAGCATCGACAGGGCGACGACGAGCGTCGTGGAGGACCGGGTCATCGGCGGTGTCGGCGTCCGCACCCGCTACCGGGCCGGTGACGACGAGACACCGGTGTTCATGGCCGCGCAGGCCTCCCGGCAGGCACTTCAGCGGGCGGGTGCCGACGCCGGCGACATCGACCTGGTCGTCGTCAGCCACTGGACGGACCGCAACTACGTGCACGAGGTGGGCGCGCTGACCGCGGCCGAGCTCGGCATGAAGGGCCCGATGGCCTTCGAGATCGCCGGTTCCTGCGCCGGGTTCATCCAGGCGGTGCACACGGCGGCGGCGTTCCTCACCTCGCCCACCGGCTACCGCAAGGCGCTGGTCGCCACCACCGAGCGGGTCACCCGCCGGGTGCGGCCGGGGTCCAAGGGCGCGATGCTCGTCTCCGACGGGGCGGGCGCCTGCGTCCTGGAGGCCACGCCCGGCGGCCCGAGCGGACTGATCGACTCGGTCTTCCACACCGACGGCTTCCTGGCCCACATGTCGGCGGCCGGGGGCGAGCACGGCTGGGTGCGCAGCCACCCGGACCTCAACGAGGTGGCACTCTCCCACGTCCGAGAGGCGGTGGAGGACCTCCTGGCACGCAACAAGCTGACCATGGCCGACATCGACTGGCTCATCCCGCACTCGGGCACCGAGCCGCTGGCCAAGGGCATCCAGCACCACCTGGGCGCGGACCCCGCCCGTGTGCTGACGAACCTCTCCTTCCGCGGCAACGTCTCCAGCGCCTCCATCCCGACCACCGTGTCGGAGCTGCTGGAACGCGGCGTGGTCAAGCGCGGCGACCTGGTGCTCTCCCCGTCGATCGGCGGCGGGGTCTGGTGCTGGGGCGGCCTGCTGTACCGGATCTGAGCGAAGGGCTGAGCGGTGACCTCGACCAAGGGCGCCCGGGACGTGCTGGTGACCGGCATGGGCTTCTGCCTGCCGGGCCGCACCGGGCCGACGGCGACCCCCGACGCGTTCTGGGCGGCCGTCGCACAGGGCGACTCGTTCCTCCGGCAGGACGACGGCACGTACTTCGGCAGCGTTCCCCTCGACCCCGCCACCGTGGCCGAGCGGCTGCCGGAGATCCCGGCCCGGTTCGTGGAGAAGTACTCCGACATCCACCTCTACGGGCTGCTGGCGCTGGTGGAGGCGTGCGCGGACGCGGGCCTGGACTGGCGGGCCGGGGCGCTGCGCGAGGCCGCGGTCCTCGCGGCCCGCAACGCCACGGCCGACGCCATCGTCGACACCTACCTGCCGGTGCTGCTGGCCGACGCCCGCCACATCACCCCCCGCGAGGCCCGCTCCCTGCTGTTCCGCAACGTGCTGAACGCGGTCATGTCGGACGTGGAGACCACGCAGGCCGGCCTGGTGGGTGCCACCGGCCCGAGCTACACCCTGTCCTGCGGCTGCGCCTCCTCGGCGGTGCTCCTCGGCAACGCCGCCCGCATGATCGCGGCCGGCGAGGTGGACATCGCGGTGGTCACCGGCGCCGACTACTGGCGCGAGAGCAGACTGCGCCAGTACGCGCAGCTGGAGGAGCGGTCGGTGAGCGGCACCGAACCGCAGACCGCCACCCTCGTCGACCAGCCCATGCGCCCCTACGACGAGCGCGCCGCCGGCCTCAACTACGGCAACGGCGCCGCCACCCTGGTCCTGGAGAGCCGCGCCCACGCGCAACGCCGCCAGGCACGGGCCTACGGCCGGATCCTCGCCCAGACCACCACCCGCAACGCCCAGCCCAACCTCGCCCTCGACCTGCGGGGCACCGGAGCGGTACGCGCCGCCCGCTCGGCCCTGAGCGGGATCGCCACCCCGCAGGAGATCGACTACGTCAACGGCGCCGCGACCGGTGACCGCGCGTTCAACGTCATGGAGAGCACCCTCATGCCCGCGATCTTCGGTGACCGGACGGCCACGCTGCCCGTCACCGTGCAGGAGGCCGTCTTCGGCCACAGCGGGGCACCGCTCGGCGCGGTCGGGGTGGCGGCGACGCTGCTGATGATGCGCCACGGCCACATCGCGCCGACCGCCAACTGCGAGAAGCCGGCCGACGTGTGCACCTTCGACCCGGTGCCCGGCACCCGCGGCCGGCCCGCCCGCATCGACCTGGCCCTCAGCCTCAACTACACGATCGGTTCGGTGGCCAGCGCCATCGTGCTGGGAGGTGCCGATGACTGAGCCCACCGCCCCGACGGGCGGCACCGGGACCGACGTGCTGCCGAGCCGGTCACTGGAGCCCGTCGGCACCCGCGTCCTGCTGGAGTCGCAGCCGGACGCCACCCACACCCGCGCGGTGCGGGCCGCGTGGGAACGCTACGGCTTCCACGTCGAGGAGGCCGACGGCGCGCCCGGCGGCGGCCCGCCCGACGTGTACTGCGTCGTGGCCGTCGGCAACGAGGCGTTCGGCGGCCGCCCCGCGGCGCCGCTGCGCCGCGGCCACGTGGCCCGTGTGCTGCTGGCGATGGCCCGCCGCGGCCGCGGCCGGGCCGTGCTGGTCACCGACGGCGGCCCGCACGTGCACGACGACGCCGGGCCGGAGGCCGCCGCGGCCCGCGCCGCCGACCATGCCTGGTGGCAGCACCTCGCCAAGCGCTGCGCGCCACGCGGCGTGGCCGCCAACACCGTCCGCGTCGGCTACGCCCCCTTCCTGGGACACGTACTGACCGAGCAGGCCGAGAGCGAGCTGCTGCGGCACCTGGTCACCCGCCGCCCGGTGGAGCCCGCCGAACTGGCCGCGGCCCTGCGGGTGCTGGCCTCACGGGGCCTGGGCAACGTGGTGGGGGAGACCCTGCCGCTGGACGGCGGTCTCGACGCCGCCGTCGTGCCCATGCCCTCGGCGCGCGCCCCCCGCCCGGACCGCGGCACCGGCCTCGGCGTGCCCGACCCCTTCCGCATGAACGGCACGGTCGTCCTGGTCACCGGCGCGAGCAGCGGCATCGGCGCGAGCATCGCCCGCGAGTGCGCGGCGCGCGGCGCCGACGTGGTGCTCGCCGCCCGGCGCCGCCCCGAACTGGAGAAGCTGGCGGCCGAACTGCGCGAACGGGGCAGCCGCGCCTGGGTGCTGACCGCCGACCTGTCCACGCCGGCGCACGCCGCCGAGCTGGTACGCCACGCCTGGGAGCACACCGGCGGCCTCGACGCGCTCGCCCACGCCGCGGGCGCCGTCACCTTCGACGGCCCCGGCGACAACACGCCCCACCGCGAGCGCCTGCTCAACCTCAACACCCTGTCCTACGCGAGCGCGTGCGACGCCCTGCTCGACCGGTGGGCGGCGGCCGGGCGCGGCGGCGCCGTCGCCGCCGTGTCCTCCCTCGCCGCCGTCAGCGCGCCCGTGGCCAACCTGGCGAGCTACGGCCTGAGCAAGGCGGCCACGACGCTGTACACCCACCACTTCGCCACCTCGGCAGCCCGCTACGGCGTTCGGGCCAACACCGTACTGCCCGGCTTCGTGCGCACGCCCATGACGGACGTGACCAACCCCGCCTTCCTGCGGGCCACCAACCGGCTGGTGCCCACCGGCCGGATGAGCGAACCGGACGAGGTCGCGGCGCTGCTGTGCTACCTCATCAGCCCCGCCGCGGCCGGACTGACCGGCGCGGCGCTGCGCATCGACGGCGGCGGGCACTGCCTGGCCGGCCTGCCACCCCTGAACCCCACCACGGAAGGAGCCCGGCCGTGACGACTTCGCGACCCCGCCCCCCATCCCGGCTGCGCGGCGCGGCCCGCACGTGCGGCCCGCGCGGCGCGCTCGTGACGGCCGGCCGCACGGCGGCCGCATCTTCGGAAGGGAGCCCCAGGTGACCGCGGAACGGCCCTTGAAGGGAAAGGTGGCGTTCATCGCCGGTGCCTCCTCGGGCATCGGGGCGGGCATCGCCCGGGCGCTGGCGAGCGCGGGCGCCTCGATCGCCCTCGTGGCGCGCCGCAAGGAGCAACTGGCCGCCGTCGAGCGGGACGTGGCCGCCTACGAGGTGCCCGTCCTGGCGCTGCCGGCCGACCTGGCCGCCAAGGACGCGCCCCAGGACGCGGTGAGCGCGGCGGAACAGGCCCTCGGCCCCGTCGACATCCTGGTGAACAACGCCGCCCTGGCACGCACCGGACCCATCCACGACACGCACCCCAGGCACTGGCGGCAGGCCTTCCACCTCAACCTGGACGTGCCGTTCCTGCTCATCCGCGCCGTCCTGCCGGGCATGCGGGAGCGCGGGCACGGCTGGATCGTCAACATCAGCTCCGAGGGCAGTCTGCTCCAGGCGGACTGGTCGGCCCCGTACTCCATCACCAAGCGGGCCCTGAACGCGCTGACCGCCCAGGTGGACATCGAGAACCGGCACGTCGGGGTCCGGGCCGTGGCCGTACTGCCCGGCTGGGTCCGCACCGACCTGGCGCAGGACCCCGAGACCCTCGGCGTCGGCGTCGAGGACCTGCTGGACCCCTCGGACATCGCGGACGTCGTGCTGTGGGCCGTCACCCGCCCCCCGGCGGTCGGCATCGGCCCGCTGATCCCGGTGCGCCCGGTGAGCCGCAACGCCCAGACCCTGGTCAACTGGGAGCAGTACCTGCGGACGCTGCGGCACTACGACACCGTCGGCGGGCACATGACCGACGTGCCGGGGCTCCCGGAATGACGGGCGCTCCCACCGCCGGCGCCGCCCCGGACCCGCTCGTGGAGATCCTCGAACCGGGCGATCCCCGCGTGCCGAAGGCCGAGCACTGTGTCACGGGCGAGCTGCTGGCCGCCCGCGCCGCCGCCCACCCCGACCGCGTGTACGCCGTCCTCGCGGACGGCACCCCGTGGACCTACGCGCAGGCCTACGACGACGCGCGCGCCACCGCCGCCGCCCTGCACCGGCTCGGTGTGCGGCGCGGCGACACGGTGCTGTGCTGGCTGCCCAACGGGCGCCACGCGCTGCGCGTCTGGTTCGGCGCCAACCTGCTGGGCGCCGTCCACGTGCCCGTGAACACCGCCTATCGCGGCGCGCTGCTCGACCACGTGCTGGACAACTCCGGCGCGCGTGTGCTCGTCGCGCACGCACAACTCGTCGAACGCCTGGAGCGCACCGGGGGCGGCCGGCTGGAGGACGTCGTCGTCCTCGGCGACCCGGGGGACCACCTGGTGCCCGAGACGCTGCCCGGCTCCCCGCGCATCCTGGGGCCGCAGGCGCTGTGGGTGCGGCCGGAGGAGTTCGCGCCGCCGCCCGATCCGGTCGCGCCGTGGGACACCATGGCGGTGATCTACACATCGGGCACCACCGGCCCGTCCAAAGGCGTCCTGGTCTCCTACGTCCACCACTACTCCACGGTGACGGCGCTGCTCGACGACGAGATCACCGAGCACGACCGGTACCTGCTGAACCTGCCGCTGTGCCACGGCGGCGGCACCGAGGTCGCGTACTGCATGCTCCTGTACGGCGGTTCGATGCTGGTCACCGACGGGTTCCGCACGAGCGAGTTCTGGGACCTGGTCCGCCGGCACCGGGTGACCATGTGCACGCTGCTCGGCTCGATGACCGACTTCCTGCTGGAGGTCCCGCCGGCACCGGACGACCGGGACCACCCACTGCGCGCCGCGTGCGTGATCCCCCTCAACCGGCAGGCACTGGACTTCGGCCACCGCTTCGCCGTGGACGTGTACACGGGCTTCAACATGTCGGAGACGTCGGCGCCCCTCGTGTCGTCCCTCAATCCGCGGCGCACCGGCAGCTGCGGGCGTCCGCGCCGCGGAGTGCAGTGCCGGGTCGTCGACGAGCACGGCATCGACGTTCCGGACGGCCGGGTCGGTGAGCTGGTCCTGCGCGCGGACCGGCCCTGGTCGCTGTTCCACGGCTACCACGGCATGCCGGAGGCCACCGCGGCGGCCTGGCGCCAGGGCTGGTTCCACACGGGCGACGCGGTGGTGCGCGACCCGGACGGCGACTTCTTCTTCGTGGACCGCATCAAGGACGCCATCCGGCGCCGTGGCGAGAACGTGTCCTCGGCGGAAGTGGAGGCCGAGCTGACCGGCCACCCGGCGGTGGCGATGGCCGCGGCGGTGGCCGTGCCGAGCGAGCACGCCGAGGACGAGATCCTGGCCGTGCTCGTGCTGCGCCCCGGCGTGCCCTTCGACCCAGAGCAGCTGATCGCGTACCTGCGGCCGCGGACGGCCCACTTCATGGTGCCGCGCTACGTCCGTGTCGTGCCCGAACTGCCCCTGACCGAGACGGGGAAGGTGCGCAAGGAGGTGCTGCGCGCCCAGGGGATCACCCCGGACACCTGGGACCGGGCGGCCGCCGGGATCGAGGTCACCCGTGAACGCGTCGGCTGACCCGCCCCCGGCCCGGCACCGGGTCGTGGACGTGTGCGCGCTGGCGCTGGACCGGGCCTGCTGGCGCACGTACTTCCAGGACCTCACCGCCGTCGCGCCGACGTACCTGCGGGCCTTCGGACGGCATGCGGCGACCGTCTTCGGCGCCGAGTACGCGGCCTTCCGCGCCCGGCTCGACGCCGGGGACCACGACGGCGCGATCGACCTGCTCGTCGCCGGGCAGCCGGACCGCACCGACCCCGGCGACCTCGTGCGGACCATGGACGACAACGGAGTCGTCCACCAGGTCCTGATGAGCTGCGGCGGCACCACCGCCGACGGTGACGACGTCAACGACCGCGTCGCGGCCGTCGCCGCCAAGGCCCCCGACCGGCTCCAGGCGTGGGCCGGTATCGACCTGACCGATCCCGGCCGGGCGGTGGCCGAGCTGGAGCGCTGCCACGCCCTGGGCATGCGCGGCTTCGCGGTGACGCCGTTCTGGCAGGGCACCGATCCGCGCGATCCCGCCTGCGACCCCGTCTACCGGCGGGCGAGCGAGCTCGGCATGCCGCTGTGGCTGCACACCGGGCACCACTTCGCCACGCACGCCCACGACCTGTGCCACCCGCGCAACGTGGACCACATCGCCCGCCGCCACCCCGGGCTGCCGATCGTGGCCGGCCACGCGGCCTGGCCGTGGGTGCTGGAGATGGTCTCCATCGCCCAGCGGCACCGCCGCGTCTACCTCGACATCTCCTCGCACCGGCCGCCGTGGATGGCGCGGCCCGGCTCGGGCTGGGAGCCCCTGCTGCTGTACGGCGCCACCACGCTGCGCGACCGGGTCCTGTTCGGCTCGGCCACCTGGGTCAACGCCGACCCGGTGGCCGTGCTGGCCGGCCAGGTCGCCGCCCTGGGCCTCGGCGCGGAGGTCACGGACAGCTGGCTGTACGGCAACGCGGCCCGGCTGCTCGGCCTGGGACCGGCCTGAAGCGCGTAGCCCCGCACCCCACACCCCCCGTTCCCTCACCACCCGACACCGCCGCGGCGAGCGCGGACCCGGAAGAACAGAAAGGGATCCAACGTGATCGACCCCGCCGACTACGCACTGTGGAACAGCGGCGTTCCCCGCCCCTACCTCAAAGCGCTGTCCCATGACGACCTGCTCGCCGAGGCCGACGGCGTCCGCGTGCGCGACGCGGGCGGACGCTGGTACCTCGACGGCCGCTCCGGCCTGTGGAACGTCACCCTCGGATACGGCAACGAGCGCGTCAAGGAGGCCATCAAGCAGCAGGTGGACCGGCTGCCGTTCGCCAACAGCTACGGCTACGGCCGTCCGGCCCAGGTGACCGTGGAGTGCGCGCGGACCCTGGTGCGGCACCTGCCGGACGGCATCAACCACGTCCGTTTCGCCAGCAACGGCGCCCAGGCCGTGGAGATGGCGCTGCAGTTGTCCCGCTTCCTGCGGCTGCGGGCCGGACAGCCCGAGCGCATGGCGGTGTTCGCCATGTGGGACGGGTTCCACGGGCAGGGGCCGGGCGCCGGCATGGTGACCGGCGTGCCCTATCTGCACCACCAGACCGGGCCCATGCTGCCCGAGGTGCATCACGCCCCGGGCCCGTTCGCGCCCGGCGCCACCGACGGCGTCAGCGACCTGGAGCGGCACATCACCGACTTCGGCCCCGAGCGCGTGACCGCGGTCATCGTGGAGCCGGTGGTCGGCGAGGGCGGGCACATCCTGTCACCCGAGTACCTCGGCTCCCTGGCCCGGTTCTGCCGCCGGCACGACATCCACCTGATCTTCGACGAGGTCGTCACCGGCATGGGCCGGGTCGGCGACTTCACCCGCGCCGGTCAGCTCCCCGACGTCACGCCCGACATCATCACCCTGGGCAAGGGCATCACCTCCGGCTACGTGCCCATGTCCGCCGTGGCCATCCACGACCGCCTCTACGAGCAGCTCCACGACCGCACCACGGGCGAGACCGCGCTGAGCGTCGGCTCGACCAACGACGGTCACGCCGTGGCCGCCGCCGCGGCGATCGCGGTCATCGGCGTCCTCAGCGAGGACGGCGTGCTGGAGAACGTCCGGCAGCGCGAGTCCGACCTCGTCGCCGCCCTGGGCAAGGTGCAGGCGCAGCACCCGGAACTCACCGCGGTGCGGTGTCTGGGCCTGTTCTGCGGCCTGGAGTTCGGCGAGCCCGACGGTCCGGCGTGGACGCCGGGACAGGTGAACAAGCTGCGCATGGCGCTGGAGAGCCGCGGCGTGCTCAGCTCCAGCCTGCGCGTCGTGCCCAACCTGATGCTGATGCCGCCCCTCGTCATCACCCAGGACGACGTGGCCGAGATCGCCGGAGCGCTGGACGGCGCGATCGGCGACGTGAAGGCGGGCCGGATGCCCGAGTCCGGTTTCGCCCGGGCCATGGGATGAGCCACTGCCCCCTGCCCGACGATTCCAGCCGGCTTTTCACCACGGAAGGCGAGTGACACACCATGACCGGTCAGTCCACCGGCCGCAAGACCAGCAAGCAGTGGCAGGAGGAGGCGAAGGCGGAGTGGGACCGCTACGCCGACATCTGGGACAGCTGGACGCCCGACGACAGCCGTGACGACGCCGAGGAGGCCGCGGACTTCCTCGCGGACCTCGCCAAGGGCGGCACCGCCCTGGAACTGGGCATCGGCACGGGCCGGGTGGCCCTGCCGCTGGCGCGCCGCGGCGTGCGGGTGAGCGGCATCGACGCCTCCCCGAAGATGCTGGACAGGCTCAGGGAGAAGGACGGCGGAGACCAGATCCAGCTGTACGAGGGGAACTTCGCCGACGTCGACGTCCCGGAGGACTACGACGTCGTCTTCATCGCCCTGGCCACCTTGTTCGTGCTGCCCGACCAGGACGAGCAGGCACGCTGCCTGGCCAACAGCGCCAGGCGCCTCAAGCCCGGCGGACGGCTCGTCGTGCAGAACATCGTGCCGGACATGACGTACTACCAGCGGGGCCGGCAGAACGACTACGGGATGACCGAGCCGTTCCGGATCTCGGGCCGGCTGGCCGGGCACCCGCGGCTCGCCTGGTTCGAGATGAACCACATCGACCCGACCACGCAGATCGTCAAGCGCACCGACGTCATCATGAGCGAGAAGGGCAACAAGATCATCGCGGCGACCATGCGGTTCGTGTGGCCGTCGGAGCAGGATCTGATGGCACGTCTGGGCGGCCTCGAACTGGAGGACCGCTGGGGCGGCTGGCGCAAGGAGCCGTTCCACTACGACAGCAGGGACGCGGTGTCCGTCTACCGCAAGCAGTGAACGGAGCACCGTCCGGGAACCGGCCGGGGCCGGGAGCGGTGGCCGCCGCTCCCGGCCCCGGTGCCGTGCGGGCCCGTCACCCGGCGGCGCGGTCCGCCGCGTCACGCGCGAAGGGATGACGGCCCCCGGGGCCCACGGCCAGGCGCAGCTCCGGCTCGGTGACGCCCCGGGCCGGCTTTGGCGCGAGGCACAACACGCCCACCCTGCCGACGCGTTCGTCGCGCTGCACCCGGTGGGCCGCCTCGCCGACCTGCTCCAGCGGGTAGACGCGTGGCTGCCGGCGATGCGTTTGAGGTTCATCCACAGGCAGCGGTTGTCGAAGTGGTGGCCGTAGCCGGTGCTGGAGCCGCAGGTGACCACGGTGCCGCCGCGCCGGACGACGAAGACCGACAGGCCGGACGTCGCCTCGCCCACGTAGTCGACGCGTGAGGACGGACGCGTCGCCCAGGCCGGGTTCCGTGCGGTCGAGGACGACGTCGCAGCCGGGCCGCCGCAGCGCCTCGGCCTTGCGCGGTGAGCCGACCACGCCCACGGCGATGCCTCCCGCGTTCTTCACCGTCTGCGGCGCGTAGGCGCCCAGTCCGCCCGCCGCGCCCCACTCGCTGCTCGGCGTCCTCCGCCCACAGGGGGCTCCCGTCCCAGGTAGGCATCGCACGCGCGGGTGTGCGGCCCGTACAGGCATCGGCGGTACTCAACAGTCCTCGGGACAGGTACTCCCAGGGCGTGGGGCACCGGGCCGGGTCTCACTACGCTGGCAAGTCCGAAGCCTGGTACGCCGAGCGAAGGTGGTCGGAACGCGTGTCCGCACAGTCAGCGAACGAGCCGGACGTGATCGTCGAGGAGCGCGGCCCGCTGCTGGTCGTCCGACTGAACCGTCCGCGGGTGCGCAACGCCTTGACCCGCCGGATGGCCGAGCAACTGGCCGACGCCTTCGAACGGCTGGACCAAGCGGGGGAGTTGCGGGTGGGCGTCCTGACGGGCACGCCGCCCGCGTTCTGCTCGGGCATGGACCTCGCTGCCTTCGCGCGAGGGGAACGCGCGTCCCTGCCGGGGCGCGGCTTCGGCGGTCTGACGGAACGGCCGCCCGCCAAGCCGCTGATCGCCGCCGTGGAGGGCGCGGCGGTCGGGGGTGGCTTCGAGATGGTGCTGGCCTGCGATCTGGTGGTGGCGGCGGACGACGCCACGTTCGGGCTGCCGGAGGTGCGCCGGGGGCTGGTGGCGGCGGCCGGCGGACTGCTGCGGCTGCCGCGTGCCATCCCCCCGGCCGTGGCGATGGAGATGGCGCTGACCGGCGAGCCGATCGACGCCTGGCGGGCGCACACGCTCGGACTCGTCAACCACGTGGTCGAGCCGGGGACAGCGCTTTCGGCGGCCTGCGCGCTCGCGGAACGCATCGCCGCGCACGCGGACCGGGCGGTGCTCGCGAGCAAGCGCGTCCTGGCCCGCGTGCGCGACGGGGATCTCACCGACGCCTACCGCGCGCACCGGGAGGAACTGTCCGGCATCCTCGACTCCTCCGACGCGCGTGCCGGGGCGCGTGCGTTCGTCCGGCAGGGCTCGGGGGAAGCGCAGGGGGAATCGGGAACGCGGCGGTGACGTGGACGGTCGGCCGGGGGGGGGGAGGGTCAGCTTCTGGCGGCGGTGGCCACGCCGGGCTGCCGGGTGTACTTGCGGAACAGCTCCCGCCGGCCGCTGACGCCCAGTTTGCGCAGCGCGCTGCTGACCTGGTTCTTGATGGTCTGCGGGGCGAGGGACAGCTCGTCGGCGATCTCCTCGTTGGTGTAGCGGCGCAGCACGAGGCTGAGCACCTGCTCCTCGCGGCGGGTGATGGCGGGCAGCACGTCCGAGGTCACGCTTCGGATATCGATGTCGTGGCGGTCGCTGTTGCCCAGCATCCACATGCGCTGGCCGCGGTGGGTCCGCTCGACGGCGTCCACGAGTTCGGCGCTGCCGACGCTCTTGTGCAGGAAGCTGTCGGCCCCCGCCGCTATCGCGGCGACGACCGCGCTGGGCGAGGCGTCACCGGTGAAGACCACGACACGGGGGGCGTCCTCCATCGCCTTCACCTGCTGGCACAGGTCGATACCGGTGGTTCCGTCGTCGAGGTTCAGTTCCAGTACGACGACACCTGGTCGCGACCTCTTGATCGCGTTCCACGCCTCGTCACTGGCGGCGGCTTCCGCGGTCCAGGCCCCTCTCGCTTCCAGGAGCGAGGAGAGTGCGTACCGGACCACCGGATGCTGGTCCACGACGAGAACACCTAACGCTTGCATGGAGAACTCCTCACAGTGAGTGCAGCGGCTGTGGATCGAGTAAGTCCTGCTCAACGATGCGGCTGCGACCACGCTGCGAGCGCCACCCGCGGTGACGTGCGCAGAAGACCGGGCCGGGCGACGCGCGGGCCACGACACCGCGCCATGCCACCTCCCGGAGAAACCAGCTGGTCAGGCTGGTGGACGGAGTGATTCGTCGTCAGTGAGCGATCGTGATAACACCTCGTTGACTATTCCGATGGACACTCCGAGACCGGAAACGATCGTTCACCGACCCCCGTTGGACAATCCCGCGACCGGAATTAGTCGCTCCTCCCTTTTTGTTCGCGGATGACAGACGACTACCTAGAGACTGTCATGGAGGCACAGCTTCACAGCAGCCACTAGTCGTACTTTGTACGATAAACCGTACAGTACTCACGGTACCGGGTGTCGCATTCGATGAGGCCGGCGCATTCCGGCCTGCGCTCGGCTGGGTAGACGCATGCCGACTTGGTGGCGTTGCACAATGCCCCGACGAACCCACGTCGTGGACGAAGCTCGCAGTCCTCCTCCGGCCAGAAACGCGTCCGCTGTCCCTGTCTGCCCGATGTGCCAAGCGGTAACGTGGTGGAGAGGGCCCCAGAAGGAGGGCGATGCGATGTCGTGGTTGTTCTGGCTGCTCGCCGCCGCGGGGCTGGGGGTCGCGGAGTTCTTCACGCTGACCTTGGTTTTCGGGCTGCTGGCGGGCGCCGCCGTGGTGGCCGCCGTGGTCGCGGGCCTGGGTGTCGGCGTACTCGGTCAGCTCGTGGCACTGGCAGCGGCGGCGGCCGTGGGGCTCGTGGTCGTCCGTCCTGTGGCGCTGAGGCACATGGAGCAGCAGCCTCTGGTGCGGGAGGGCAGTGACGCCTTGGTCGGCCGGCCTGCCGAGGTGGTGCGGGAGGTCACGGCGACTGGTGGCCTGGTCAGGTTGTCGGGTGAGGAGTGGTCCGCGCGTGCCCTTGACGAGAGCCTGGTGATTCCGGTGGGGGCGCTGGTGGATGTCATGGAGATCGACGGGGCGACGGCCGTCGTCTATCCGCGTGCTCTTTTGCCGTGACTGGTTGAACACATATCTTCGGAGGCGTCGTGGATCCCGTTGTCGTGCTTGCTCTGGTGGCGGCCCTGGTGGTCGTCTTTCTGGTGGCCTCCAGTGTGCGGATCGTGCCGCAGGCGCGCCGCTACAACGTGGAGCGGTTCGGCCGGTTCCGCCGTACTCTGCAGCCCGGGCTCAACATGGTGGTGCCGGTGGCGGACCGTATCAACACCAAGCTCGATGTGCGTGAGCAGGTCTACTCCTCCGATCCCAGGCCGGTGATCACCGAGGACAATCTCGTGGTGAACATCGACACCGTTTTGTACTACCAGATCACGGATCCGCGGGCGGCGGCTTATGAGGTCGCCGATTATCTGCAGGCGATCGATCAGCTGACGGTGACGACGCTGCGTAATGTCATCGGCAGTATGGATCTGGAGGAGACGCTCACGTCGCGTGAGGAGATCAACTCGCGGTTGCGGGCTGTTCTGGACGATGCCACCGGTAAGTGGGGTATCCGGGTCAATCGTGTCGAGATCAAGGCCATCGATCCTCCGCACACGATCAAGGAGGCGATGGAGAAGCAGATGCGGGCCGAGCGGGACAAGCGTGCGGCGATCCTGCATGCCGAGGGGGAGCGGCAGGCGAAGATCCTCACGGCGGAGGGGACGAAGCAGAAGGACATTCTGGAGGCGCAGGGTGCGCAGCAGGCCATGATCCTGCGGGCGGATGGTGAGGCGAAGGCGGTGGAGCTCGTCTTCCAGGCCGTGCACCGCAACAACGCCGATCCGAAGGTGCTGGCGTACAAGTACCTGGAGACGTTGCCGCATCTGGCGAGCAGTGACAACAACACGTTCTGGGTGATTCCGGGGGAGCTGACCGAGGCGGTGCGGACCGTCACCCGCGCGTTCGGCGACCAGTCGGCGACGGGGCCCGAAGCCGCCCCGCGAACCGGGGAGGCCGCCGCTGACCGCGCCGACCGCGCGCCGGGCGAGGGCCGGACACCGGAGCTCGATGCGGGCTGGACGGCCTCCCTCGACGCCGCGGCGGCCGCCGACGAGGCCGGCAAACAGGCCGCCGCCGCGGTGAGCGACGCCAAGGCGGAGGCCGAAGCCGCGAAGTCACCGCAGGTGCCGCGCCGGGGGCAGGCGTCCGGAGGCTGAGCAGACCGTCCACCACGACACGACGCCGCACGTCCCCGACGCGGTGCGCGGGTGAGTCGTGCTGCCTACCCGATGCGCGCCGGCCTCCCGGTCTGCCGGCCTCCCGGTCTCCTGGGCATCACCGATGTCGACGGCCCCCTCCCGCACGGTGACCACGCCGGGCCCGGCCGCTCCTTCGCGGTACTCCGCCATCTTCCGTCTTCCGCGCGCTCAGTGTTGACGGGTTCATGACCGGTCAGTTTAATCAGGGCTTAAGTTAAGGCAGTTGAGTGCGTGACCGTCGTGCTCGCCCCCTCACCTCACCTCGCCCCGGCGGACCCCGCGTGATGCGCGCCGAGGCGGGACGAGGACCCCCACAGAGAGGCCCCGCCATGACCCTGCTCCCCGGGCTCCCGCTCACGCGCGGAACGCCCACGGCCCTCCGCGGGCCGGGTGCCGCCATCGCCGTACTGATCCTGGCGCTCGCACTGATCGCGGGACTCGGCCTCACCTCTCCCGCCGCGGCGGCGGGAGAGCGGGTCGACGTCTGGCTCACCACGACGTCGGACTCCGCGGGCCGCAACGTCACCCGCGGACTCGCCCAGCAGGCCGCCGTGCACTTCGGTTCCCCCGGTGGCAGCGCCGACCAGACGATCAGTGTCGACGAGTCCACCACCTACCAGCGGTTCGAAGGCGGCGGCGCGTCCATCACCGACACCACCGCACACCTGCTGCGAGGCGGTGCGGTCAGCGCCTCCACCCGCGACACCGTGATGCGCCGCCTGTTCTCCCCCACTGAGGGCATAGGCCTCTCCTTCGTCCGCAACCCCATCGGAGCCTCGGACCTGTCCCGGCCCGGCCACGTCTCCCTGGACGACACCTGCTGCGACCTCGGCGACTTCGGTGCCAACGGCTACGACACCAACGTCCGCCTGCTGACCGCCCAGGCCAAGCAACTCAACCCCGCGCTGCGCGTCAAAGGCGTGCCGTGGAGCGCGCCGGGCTGGATGAAGGACAACGGCCGGATGGACCAGATGGGCTGGCTGAAATGGGAGTACTACCCCATGTACGCCCAGTACCTCGTGAAGTACATCCAGAGCTACCGGGCGGCCGGCGTGGACATCGACTACATCTCGGTGCAGAACGAACCGAACTGCTGCCAGGCGGGCAACCCCACCGCCATGAACTACCCGGGCATGAGCTGGAACGCCTCCGGACTGATCGAGTTCACGAAGAACCACGTGTACCCGGCCTTCCGCGCGGCCGGCATCGACACCAAGGTCCTCGTGCACGACTGGAACTACGGGGACTACCCGGCCATCGGAGCCCCCGTCCTCGCGGACGCCGGTGTGCGCGACGACCCCCTCTTCGGCGGCATCGCATGGCACGGCTACTCCGGGGACCCCGCCGTGGGCAGCCAGGTGCACGATCAGTACCCCCAGGTACGGCAGTTCAGCACCGAGCACTCCGGCGGCACCTGGATCGGCAACCAGCACAACGAAGACCTGGCGGACATCGTCAACTACGCCCGCAACTGGAGCGGCAGCCTGGTCAAGTGGAGCCTGGCCCAGAACCAGAACATGGGCCCGCACAACGGCGGATGCGGCACCTGCACCGGGTTGATCACCGTCCAGGAGGGCGGGCCGCGCGCGGGGCAGGTCGACTACACCGTCGAGTACTACACGACCGGCCACCTGACCAAGTTCGTCAGGCCCGGCGCCCACCGGATCGCTTCGACCGCCGGAAGCGCGGTGCCCAACGTGGCCTGGCGCAACCCGGACGGCTCCAAGGCCCTGATCGCGCACAACGGCACCGCGTCGTCCCGTTCGGTCCGCGTCGACTGGGGCGGCCAGTCGTTCCACTACACGCTGCCCGCCCGCACGACCGCCACCTTCACCTGGTCCGGTACGCCGTCGGGCAACCCGGGCGGCGGCACGGGCAGCCTCGTGGGCCTCGCCGGAAAGTGCCTGGACGTCGCCGGTGGCGGCACCGCGGACGGTACGGCGGTCCAGCTGTACGCCTGCAACGGCTCGACGGCCCAGCGCTGGACGGTCGCTTCGGACGGCAGCATCCGCGCACTCGGCAAGTGCCTCGACGTCAGCGGCGCCTCGACGGCCGACGGAGCCAAAGTGCAGCTCTACACCTGCAACGGCACCTCGGCGCAACAGTGGTCGTACAACGCCGCCACGCACGACGTGGTCAACACCGGAGCCGACAAGTGCCTGGACGTCACGGGCAACAACTCGGCGGACGGCACCGCCGCCCAGATCTGGACGTGCACCGGCGGGGCGAACCAGAAGTGGACGCTGCGCACGGGCTGATCCCCCCCGCCCGGCCCCGACGCGGCCGGTGACGATCGCAGAAGGGCTCTCTCTCAGGGGGCGGGCAGGAAGTCCAGCGCCTTCTCCAGGTCGGCCGGCCGCTGATAGTGCACACCGGTCATCCCGAGCGCGACGGCGGCCTCGACGTTCTCCCACCGGTCGTCCACGAAAAGGCACCGTCGGGCCGCGACTCCGGCCCGCTCGGCTGCGATCTCGTAGATCACCGGGTCGGGCTTGGCCACCCCGACCCGGGCGCTGCTGACGACGTGGTCCGCGAGATCCGCCAGCCCCATCGATGCAAGATCCCGCTCCAGCTCCGTGGTCGCGTTCGTCACCAGCACCAGGGGCACGTGACCGCGCACCCGGCGCAGCATGGCCACCACGGCGCCGTCGGCCCGGAACGGCGCTTCGGCCAGCGCCGTTCCCAGCTTCCGGGCGTGCGCCAGCGGTACCTGGGGGGACAGCGCCGACACGATGGCGTCCACCCACGCCTCCTTGGTGATCTCGCCGAGGAGGAACGGCAGGTCCACTTCAGGGGCGTAGGCCACCTCCGCTGTGGTGCCCTCGGCCACTCCCACGGCGCGTTCCAACTCGGCCAGCGGAGCCATGTCGTAGAAGCGGATCACGTTGTCGAGGTCGCACAGCACCGCGTCGAAGGGTCTGCCGGATGTCTCGGAAGCCGTCACCCGCCCATGAATAGCACAGCGTTCGCCCCCCTGATGAGTCCAGCGGGGGAGTTCGTCCGTTGCCGGGCGCGCACGCGGGCACGGTGTCGGCCGCGGCCGTCTTCACCCGGCCGACCCGGGTGTTGCTGACCGGGTGGCCGCGCCCGCCGCGTGACCATGGACGCGGAGTTCGAGACGGTGTACCGCGCTGACGACCGGTCAGCGCGGACCGGTGCTCCGCGCGACCGAGGACGGGCGAACGTGCACGACAATCCCGAGACGGCCGGTGACGGCCAGGACGCACCCCCGGCAGCCGGGGGCCGCTGGGCCCGCTTCCGCGGCACACCGTGGTGGCCGGCGACCGTGCTCGTGTTCATCCTGGCCGCGGCGGCCGGGCTGTTCGCCTGGTCGTACACGTACACCATGGCCAATCCGGCCCCGCACCAGCTGCCGACGGCCGTCGTCGGGTCGTACCAGGAGGAACGGGGCCGGGCGTTCCTCGCGGGGCTGGGCACGGCACTCAACTCCTCGATGCGCACCCGGGCCTACGACTCGCGCGAGGCGGCCCTGCGAGCGGTCGAGGAGCAGCGCGTCTTCGCGGTCTTCGAACTGCGTGACGACGGGCGGCACGTGCTGCTGGACGTGTCGTCTGCCTCCGGCGCCTCGGTGGCGGAGCTGCTCGCGCGGGCGGCGCCGGCAGTGGGGCGGGAGACCGGGGTGTCGGTGACGGTACGGGACGTCAACCCGCTCCAGGACGGCGACCCGCGGGGCCTGGCGATCTTCTATATCTCACTCGCCGCGGTGATCATCGGCTTCGTCGGCGCGATCCAGCTCAGCGTGCACGCGCGGGCGCTCACCCCGCCGGAGCGGATCGCCTTCACCGCCGCCTACGCGCTGCTCGGCGGCTTCGCCATCGCGGCGGCCGTGGACTGGCTGCTCGGCGCGCTCGACCTGCCGTTCGCGGAGTCGTGGCTGATCCTGGCGCTCACGATGTTCGCCAGCGGCATGACCTTCACCATGTTCAACACCCTGGTGGGCCGCTGGGCGATGCTCCCGACCTGGGGCGTGATGGTCCTGCTGGGCAACCCCTCCTCCGGCGGCGCGGTCTCGTGGCCGCTGCTGCCCTCGGCGCTGGGCGTCATCGGGCGGTGGCTGCCGCCCGGCGCGTCGGTCAACGCCCAGCACACGGCGGTGTACTTCGCCCGGCACCAGCACGCCTTCCCGTTCCTGGTGCTGGCCGGCTGGGCGCTGGTGTCCTGCGCGGTGTTCTGGATCTGGCGGCACCGCCACCCGGGCGGGCGGGAGCGGCAGCCGGCCGACGACCCGGCACCCGACGGCGGCGGAGCCTGACGCGGCTGACGGAACGGCGAAGGGGGCGACGCGCCACCGCGGCGCCCCCGCCGTCCCGTCGCCGGGTCCCGGGCCCACGGGCCTCCGGTCCCGGCCCGGCTCCCTCCGTCAGCCGAGCGGAACCGAGACCTCACCGGTGCCGTCGGCGCTCGCCCCGCCGGGGATCCGGACGGTGAACGGCCGGTCCGTGCCGACGGCCGTGACCCGCAGCGTGCCGCCGTCGCGGCACACCCGGAACGTCGCGGCCGGCTCGCCGGTGAGGTCCGGCACCGTGACCTCCGCGGTGTACGCGGCCGAGGCCGGCGGGTGGACCAGCAGCGTCGGGTGGTCCAGCCAGTCCCCGTCGGGCCGCCGGTCGTCGGCGGCCAGCGGCAGGACGGCGCCCTCGCGGACGTACAGGGGGAGACTGTCGTAGCCGTGGCGTTCGGTGCGCCAGGCCGGTCCCGTGACGCGCCGGCCGGTGAGGAGGTGGGTCCAGGTACCGGCCGGGAGGTAGACCTCCGCCTCGCCGTCCTCCGTGAGGACCGGCGCGACCAGCAGGTCGGGCCCGAGCATGTACTGGCGGTCCAGCGTTCGGCAGGCCGGGTCCGCGGGGAACTCCAGGACCATCGGCCGCATCACCGGCACGCCGGTGCGGTGCGCCTCGGCGGCGGCGCCGTAGAGGTAGGGCATGAGCCGGTGCTTGAGCAGGGTGAACCGGCGGGCGACGTCGACGGCCTCCTCGCCGAACTCCCACGGCACCCGGTAGGACGACGAGCCGTGCAGGCGGCTGTGCGAGGAGAGCAGGCCGAAGGCGAGCCACCGCTTGAAGACGGACGGGTCGGGGGTGCCCTCGAAGCCGCCGATGTCGTGGCTCCAGAAGCCGAAGCCGCTCAGCGACAGGGACAGACCGCCCCGCAGCGACTCGGCCATGGCCTCGAAGGAGGACCAGCAGTCGCCGCCCCAGTGCACCGGGAACTGCTGGCCGCCGGCGGTCGCCGACCGGGCGAACAGGACGGCCTCGCCCGGGCCGCGCTCCTTCTCCAGGAGCTCGAAGACGGTCCGGTTGTACAGGTGGGCGTAGTAGTTGTGCATCCGCTGCGGGTCGGAGCCGTCGTGCCACACCACGTCGGTGGGGATCCGCTCGCCGAAGTCGGTCTTGAAGCAGTCCACGCCCTGGTCGAGCAGCGGCTTCAGCTTCGACTGGAACCAGGTGCGGGCCTCGGGGCTGGTGAAGTCGACCAGACCCATGCCGGCCTGCCACAGGTCCCACTGCCAGATGTCGCCGTCCGGGCGGCGGACCAGGTGCCCGAGGTCCGCGGCCTCCTGGAACAGCGGGGACTTCTGCCCGATGTAGGGGTTGATCCAGACGCTGACCTTCAGCCCCTTCTCCTTCAGCCGGGCGAGCATGCCCTCCGGGTCGGGGAACACGTCCGGGTCCCACGCGAAGTCGCACCACTGGTACTCGCGCATCCAGAAGCAGTCGAAGTGGAAGACGGACAGCGGGATGCCGCGCTCGGCCATGCCGTCCACGAACGAGGTCACGGTCGCCTCGTCGTAGTCGGTGGTGAACGAGGTGCTCAGCCACAGGCCGAACGACCAGGCGGGCGGCAGGGCCGGGCGGCCGGTGAGGGCCGTGTAGCGGGCCAGGACGTCCTTCGGGGTGGGACCGGCGACGACGTAGTACTCGACGCTCTGGTCCTCGACGCTGAACTGGACCTGCCCGACCGACTCGGAGCCGATCTCGAAGGAGACCTTGCCGGGGTGGTTGACGAAGACGCCGTAGCCGCGTGAGGAGAGGTAGAAGGGGACGTTCTTGTACGCCTGGTCGCTGCTGGTGCCGCCGTCCGCCTGCCAGACGTCGACGACCTGGCCGTTCTTGACGAACGGGGTGAAGCGCTCGCCGAGGCCGTAGATCTGCTCGCCGACGCCGAGGGAGAGCCGGGCGAGCATGTGGTGCGCGCCGTCGGGTGTGGTGGCGAAGGCGGTGCTCTTTGCGTTCGCCCGGGTCAGCTCCCGCTCGCCGGCGTCGTGGAAGGTGAGGGTCCAGGGGCCGGACCGGTCCAGGCGCAGGCTGAGGGGACCGCTCGTCAGCCGCGTGACGGGGCCTTCCCGGCGCACCTCGCCGGTGCCGTCGTCCGCGCTGGTGAGCGCGAAGTCGGGGCCCGGGTGCCGCTTGCCCGCGTGGTGGGTGACCCGGACGCCGATCACGCCCTCGGCGGGGGAGAAGCACTCGGTGGTCAGCAGCGGCGCGTTGAGGGTGTCGCCCCTGTGGCTCACCCGCTTCGCGGAGGCATGTGCGGTGAAGCGCTTCGATTCGGCCCGTACGTCACGGACCTCGGTGGCGTAGGAGAGCTGCACTCCTTCGCGGACGAGCCAGAAGCCGTCGGTGAACTTCATGATCTTCCTTGGATGGGTGCGGGGCGGACGGAGGTGGGGGCGGGGCGTCTCGCATGCGTTTTGATCGTACACAAAACACCTGCGGCCACCAGGGGTCTCGTCCTTGATTCACCTGTTCTGAACAGGAGTTATCGCCGCTCCGGGCAATACCGCGACATCCCGGGCGGGGGAGGCGGGCAGCGCTGAGGGCTAGCGCGGGGAGGGCGCCGTGACGTATTAGTCATCCCATCAAACAAAACCGACCGGCGAAGGAGCCGGCAGTGCCACAGCTAGAGCCGCGTGTTGTCGAAGCGCTTCAACGGACAGGTTGCCGACGGCCCGGCAGGGCCGTCACCTCGCTCGCCGCGCTCAGCGCCCTGGTCGCCGGGACGGCGCTGACGGGCTGCGCACCGCAACGCGACGCCGACGTGTACACCGTGATGAACTCCTCGACCGACGAGACGTACCACCGCTGGGACGCGCAGGCGATGGCCCGGTGCGGCGAGCGGCTGGGCGTCACCATCGAGCAGCAGAGCGTCCCGGCGGCGCAGGTGATGACCAAGGCGCTGCGCATGGCCTCCTCCAAGTCGCTGCCGGACATCGTCCAGTTCGACGCCTCCGAGATGCCGACCTTCGCCGAGGCCGGCGGCCTGGTGGACCTGAAGTCCCTCGGGCTGAGCACGGACGGCATCCCCCGGGGCATCGTCGGCTTCGGCTCCTACGAGGGCACCTACTACGGCGCGGCCCGGTCCGTGAACACCCTCGCGCTCTTCTACGACAAGGACGTCCTCGACCGGGCGGGCGTGCGGGTGCCCCGCACCTGGGCGGAGCTGCGGCAGGCGGCGAAGACGCTCACCCGGGGCAAGCGCTACGGCCTCGCCCTCAGCGCGGGCGGTGCCGAGGACGGCGTCTTCCAGTTCACGCCCTTCATGTGGTCCAACGGCGGTGACGAGACGAAGCTCGACGGCCCGCGGGTCGTCGAGGCGCTGGACTTCTGGAAGGACCTGCTGGCGGACGGCTCCCTGTCGAAGTCGACGGTCAACTGGACGCAGGCGGACGTCAACGACCAGTTCATGGCCGGCAAGGCGGCGATGATGATCAACGGACCGTGGCAGGTGGAGACGCTCAACACCAAGAAGTCGCTGCACTGGGGCATCGCGCGGATCCCGGTCCCCGAGCCGGGCGCGGACTCGGTCGGCCCGCTCGGGGGAGCCGTGCTCACGGTGCCCCGCACCGGTGACACCACACGGGAGAAGACGGCCGGGCGGATCGTCGCCTGCCTGGCCGGTGAGAAGGAGCAGCTCACCTACGCCCTCAACAGCTGGATGGTGCCGGCCAACTCCAGGGCCGCCGCCGTGTGGCGCGAGCGCGTGCCCGAACTGGGCGCACTGGCCGACCAGGTGGCCGCAGCCCGGTCCCGGACCGCCAAGCTCGGCGCGGGCTGGTCGAGCGTGTCGCTCGCCCTGCAGAGCGCCTTCCAGTCCGCCCTGACCAGCCAGTCCAGCGAGGCGGCACTCCAGCGCGCCCAGCAGCGGGCGACGAGCGGGAACCGAGGTACGCGCCCATGACCACGTCCACCGTCACCGCCCCGTCCGCCGGCCGGGCGCCCAGGCCGGCCGCCGCGCCGGACCCGGCCCGGCTGCGCAGGCGGCGCCGGCTCGCCCAGTGGGGGTTCGTCGCCCCCGCCGTCGTCTTCATGCTGCTGTTCTTCGGATACCCGCTCGTGCGCAACGTCGTGATGAGCTTCCAGCACTACACGCCGAGGACGTTCTTCACCGGCGAGGCGCCGTTCAACGGCACCGACAACTGGGCGAACGTCCTCCAGGACGCCCTGTTCGGCAAGGCGCTCTGGCACACGCTGGTGTTCACCGCCGGCTCGCTGCTCGGCCAGTTCTGCGCCGGACTGGCCCTCGCGGTGTTCTTCAGCCGCCGCTTCCCCCTCAACGGGGTGCTGCGGTCGCTGATCCTGCTGCCCTGGCTGGTGCCCATGGTGGTCTCCGGCATCGTGTGGCGCCGCATCCTCGACCAGGACACGGGCGTGCTGAACTCGTTCCTGGACACGCTGGGCCTCGGCGGCCACACGCCCTGGCTGACCGACCCGCAGACGGCCCTGCTGTCGGTGATCCTGGTCAACATCTGGATCGGCATCCCGTTCAACATGGTCATCCTGTACGGCGGCCTCCAGGAGATCCCGAAGGAGCTGTACGAGGCGGCCGCCCTGGACGGCGCCTCCGCCTGGCGGACGTTCCGCTCCCTCACCCTGCCGATGCTCAGACCGGTCGTCACGGTCGTGCTGGTGCTGGGCTTCATGTCGACGGTCAAGATCCTCGACCTCATCCTCGCCCTCACCGACGGCGGCCCGGCCGACGCCACCCAGACCCTGGGCACGCTCACCTACCAGAACTCCTTCGTGCGGCTGGACTTCGGGTCGGGCGCGGTCGTCGGCAACGTACTCATCCTGATCTCCGCCGTGTTCGCGGTGTTCTACCTGCGGGCCAACCGCACCGAGGGGAAGTGACGTCCATGGCCTCCCACCCGCCCACCGCAGCGCGGCGCCGTTGGGGTTCCACCGTCGCCGGCGTGCTGGTCCTGAGCGTCATGCTCTTCCCGCTGTACTGGATGCTCAACACCGCGCTCCAGCCCGAGTCGGGCCTGCTGGAGGTCGACCCGGTTCCGGGCGGACTCGATCTGTCCGGCTTCTCCAAGGCCGTCAGCGACCAGGGGGCCAACCTGCTGACCTCCCTGGCCGTCTCGCTCGGCGCGGTCGTGATCTGCCTGGCGATCGCGGCGCCGGCGGCGTACGGACTGGCCCGTTTCGGGCTGCGCGGCTCGAGGACCATCGTGTTCGGCACGCTGATCACCCAGATGGTGCCGGGCATCGTCATCGCCAACGCGCTGTACAACTCCTACGTCGACCTGGGCCTGGTCAACTCCTACTTCGGCCTGATGCTGGCGGACGCCTCGCTCGGCATCCCGTTCTCCATCGTGCTGATGCGGTCGTTCATGGTGTCGATCCCCGGCGAGGTGATCGAGGCCGCGCAGATGGACGGCGCCGGACCGGTGCGCACGTTCCTCACGGTGGTGCTGCCGATGAGCCGCAACTCGCTGATCACCTCGGGGCTGTTCGCGTTCCTGTTCTCCTGGAGCGACTTCATGTTCGCGCTCACCCTGACCACGACCGACGACGTCAAACCCGTCACGCTGGGCATCTACCAGTACATCGGCGCGCACGTCGGCGACTGGGGCTCGGTGATGGCCGCCTCGGTGCTGTCCGCGGTGCCGGCGGCGATCCTGCTCGTCCTTGCCCAGAAGTACATCGCCGCCGGCATCACCGGCGGTAGCGTCAAGTGACCCGCACCGCACAGGAGACGGACCTTCCCCGCATGAGCGACCTCCCCTCCTTCCCGCCCGGCTTCGTCTTCGGTGCCGCGACCGCCTCGTACCAGATCGAGGGCGCGGCGCGCGAGGACGGCCGTGGCCCGTCGATCTGGGACACCTACAGCCACACGCCCGGCCGGACGGCCGGCGGCGACACGGGTGACGTGGCCTGCGACCACTACCACCGCTACCCGGAGGACGTGGCGCTGCTGCGGGACCTGGGCGTGGACTCGTACCGCTTCTCCATCGCCTGGCCGCGCGTCGTGCCGGACGGCTTCGGCCCGGTGAACCCCAAGGGGCTGGACTTCTACTCGCGGCTGGTGGACGAGCTGCTCGCGGCCGGCATCGAGCCGGCCGCCACCCTCTACCACTGGGACCTGCCCCAGGCCCTGGAGGACCGGGGCGGCTGGCGGGTGCGGGAGACGGCCGAGCGGTTCGCCGAGTACACGGCCGTCGTCGCCGGGCACCTCGGGGACCGGGTGCCGCGCTGGATCACCCTCAACGATCCGTGGTGCAGCGCCTTCCTCGGCTACTCCGTCGGCCGGCACGCGCCCGGCGCCCGTGAGGGGCGCGGCGCGCTGGCCGCCGCCCACCACCTGCTGGTCGGTCACGGCCTCGCCCTGCGGGCCCTGCGCGCGGCCGGGGTGCGTGAGGCCGGCATCACGCTCAACCTCGACCGCAACCTGCCCGCCACCGGCTCCGAAGCGGACCTGGCGGCCGTGGTGCGCGCCGACACCCAGCACAACCTGGTGTGGACCGAGCCGATCCTCGCCGGCCGCTACCCGGCCACGGAGGACGAGACCTGGGGCGAGCTCGTCGCCGGCCAGGACTTCCGCCGCGACGGCGACCTGGAGCTGGTCTCCCGGCCCCTGGACTTCCTCGGCGTCAACTACTACCGGCCGGTCGTGGTCGCCGACGCCCCCCACCGCGAGGCCGACCCGGCGCGCCGGGTGGCGACGGACAACCGCTACGAGGAGGTGCCGCTGCCCGGCGTACGGCACACCGCGATGGGGTGGCCGGTGGTGCCGGAGTCCCTCACCGACCTGCTGGTGCGGCTCCAGGAGCGCTACGGCGACGCGCTGCCGCCCGTCCACATCACCGAGAACGGCTCGGCGGAGGACGACACGGCCGGCGCCGACGGCGTGGTGCACGACGAGGACCGGGTGGCCTACCTGCGCGACCACCTCACCGCGCTGAGGGCGGCGATCGACGCGAGCGTGGACGTGCGCGGCTACTATGTCTGGTCACTGCTGGACAACTTCGAATGGGCCTTCGGCTACGGCAAGCGGTTAGGGATCGTCCGCGTCGACTACGACACCCAGCGGCGCACCCCGAAGGACAGCTACCACTGGTACCGGCGGCTGATCGCCGCCCACCGGGGCTGACGGGCGACGGGGGGCCGGGTGGTGGCGCCCCTTCGGCGCCGGCGCTCTGCGAGGGTTAGGTACGCGACGAGGGGATATACGCCTGCGTGTCCGTGTGGGAACGGCCGACGGGGTGGCCGTACGGAGGGGCGGGTAGCGCGTGGAGGAGTCGGACGTGGCCGGACAGGATCTGTCGCCCGCGTCGGCCGGAGGCGACGTGTTCGCCGCCGACCGCGAGGTGGGCGGCGACCTCGCCCGGGTGAACTGGGAGGCCACGCCGCTCGGGCCGCCGGCGCGGTGGCCGCAGAGCCTGCAGACCGCCGTCAGCATCCTGCTGTCCTCGCGCTTCCCCATGTGGATGGCGTGGGGTGAGCAGCTCACCTTCTTCTGCAACGCCGCCTACCGGCGCGACACGCTGGGCCGTAAGTACCCGTGGGCGCTCGGGCGGCCCGCCAACGAGGTCTGGGCGGAGATCTGGGACGACATCGGCCCGCGCATCGAGACCGTGCTCCGCACCGGCGAGGCCACCTGGGACGAGGGCCTGCTGCTCTTCCTGGAGCGGTCCGGCTACAGCGAGGAGACGTACCACACCTTCTCCTACAGCCCGCTGCGCGACGACGCCGGCGCCGTGGTGGGCATGCTGTGCGTCGTCAGCGAGGACACCGACCGGGTGATCGGGGAGCGGCGGATGGCCACGCTGCGGGACCTGGGCTCGGACCCGAGCGTGATCCGCACCGAGCAGGAGGTGCTGGCCTTCACCGGCCGGCAGCTGGACCGCAACCGCAGGGACCTGCCCTTCACCCTGACCTACCTCTTCGACGAGGGCACCGCCCGGCTGTCCGCCGCCACCGGCATCCCGGCGGGCCACCCGGCGGCACCCGCCGCCCTCCGCGTCGACGACCCGGACGGGCCGTGGCCGGCCGCGGCGCTGGCCCAGGGCGAGACGGCCCTGGTGCCGCTGGTCGGCGATGCGTTCGCCGACCTCCCCGCCGGTGACTGGCCGAAACCGCCCCGGGAGGCGCTCGTCGTCCCGCTCGTACAGCAGGGCAGCGCCCCCTACGGCTTCTGCGTCGCGGCGCTGAACCGCTACCGCGTGCTCGACGAGGGCTACCGGGGGTTCATCGAGCTGACGGCCGGGTACATCGCCTCCGGCATCGGCAGCGCCCGGAGTTACGAGGCCCAGCAGCGGCGGGCCGAGGAGCTCGCTGAGCTGGACCGCGCCAAGACCACCTTCTTCTCCAACATCAGCCACGAGTTCCGCACCCCGCTGACGCTGATCATGGGCCCCGTCGAGGAACTGCGCAGCCGGTTCGCCGACGCCGACGAGGCCGTCCGGCAGGACCTGGACGTGGTGCACCGCAACGGGCTGCGCCTGGGCAAGCTGGTGAACACCCTGCTGGACTTCTCCCGCATCGAGGCCGGCCGTATGCAAGCCCGCCACGAGCCGGTCGACCTGGCCGGGGCGACCGCGGAACTCGCCAGCGTCTTCCGCTCGGCCGTGGAACGCGCCGGGCTCGCCTTCGAGGTGGACTGCCCGCCCCTGGGCGAGCCGGTGTACCTCGACCGCGGCATGTGGGAGAAGGTGGTGCTCAATCTGCTGAGCAACGCCCTGAAGTTCACCTTCGACGGTGCGGTCCGGGTCCGGGTGCGCCGGTCGGGCGCCCACGCCGTGGTGACCGTCTCCGACACCGGGATCGGCGTGCCGGAGGCGGAGATGCCCCGGCTGTTCGAGCGCTTCCACCGCATCGAGAACGCCCGCTCCCGCTCGAACGAGGGCAGCGGCATCGGACTCGCCCTGGTACGGGAGCTGGTCGGTCTGCACGGCGGCTCGATCACCGCGGAGAGCCGCCAGGACGAGGGCACCACCTTCACCGTCCGCATCCCGTTCGGGACCGCCCACCTGCCGCCCGGCTCCGTGGTGTCCGAGGCGAGCGGCACCACCGTCTCCGCGACCGCCGACCCCTACGTGCAGGAGGCACTGCGCTGGCTGCCGGCGGCCGCCGGCGCCGAGGACGGCGCCCTTCGGGTGCCGGGCGACGCGAACCCGGCCGTGGTGCCGGGCCGGCCCGTCAGCGGCCGCGTGCTGGTGGCGGACGACAACGCCGACATGCGCGAGTACCTCTCCCGCACGCTCGCCGGAGCGGGCTACGAGGTGACCGCCGTGGCCGACGGCGTCGAAGCCCTCCACGCCGTCCGCCGCGACGTCCCCGACCTCGTCGTCAGCGACGTGATGATGCCCCGGCTGGACGGGCGCGCCATGGTGGCGAGACTGCGCGCGGACGCCCGCACGGCCGCGGTGCCCGTCGTGCTGCTGTCGGCGCGCGCCGGGCAGGAGGCGTCGATCGAGGGCCTGCAGGCGGGAGCGGACGACTACCTCGTCAAGCCCTTCGCCGCCGCCGAACTGCTGGCCCGGGTGCGCGCCAACATCGAACTGGCCCGGCTGCGCAGCCATCACCTGCGGTGGCGCACCGCGCTCATCGATTCGCTGCAGGAGGCGTTCTTCGTCTGCGACGAGTCCGGAGCCGTCGTGGAGATCAACACCGCCTTCACCGACATCCTCGGCTACGGCCCCGAGGACCTGCCGTACAAGCCGATCCACCCCTGGTGGCCGGACGCCGCCGCCGACCCCGAGGCGCACCGTCAGGTCGGCGCCGCCTTCGCCGACCTGCTGGCACACGATCAGGGTTCCACCACCGTCCCCGTCACGCACCGGGACGGACACCGCCTGTGGATCGCCGTCACCTGGAACAAGGCCCAGGACCCGGACACCGGGCGCCGGGCCACCGTCGGGACGTTCCGCGACGTCACCGCCGAGCACTACGTCATCCAGCGCAATACGGCACTGGCGGCGCTGAACACCGTGCTGTCGCAGGCCTCCAGTCTCCCCGAGGCGCTCACCAGCGCGCTGAACGAACTGCGGAGCCTGTGGCGCGCGCGGTCCGTGCTGGCCGCCCTCTTCGCACGCGGTGACGTGCCGGCCCTGACGGCCACGGACCCCGGCGCGAGCTGGGAGGGCCTTTCCGCCGAGCGCCGGGCCGTGCTCAGCGGACTGCGCGGGCGGTCCCCCCTCTCCCCGGTGGCCGAGGACACCGGCGCGGGCGTCCTGCTGGAGCACCCCGACGGACCGCTGGCCGTCTGGATCGACCTGGGGGAACACCGGCCGTTCTCCGCCGAGGACCAGGTCCTGCTCTCCCTGCTGGCCGGGCGCCTCGCGCAGGGCCTGGTGCGAGCCCACCAGATCGACCAGCAACGCGAGACCGCCATCGCGCTGCAGCGCGCCATCCTGGGCCCGGCACGGCTCCCGGACGGCTTCGCCGTGCGGTACGAGCCCGCCACGCGCCCGCTGGAGGTGGGAGGCGACTGGTACGACACGGTCACCCTGCCGGACGGGCGGATCGGCATCGTCGTCGGCGACTGCGTCGGACGAGGCGTGGAGGCGGCCAGCGTCATGGGCCAACTGCGCAGCGCCTGCCGGGCGCTGATGCTGCAGGAGCCCAGCCCGGCCAGGACGCTGATGGCACTCGACCAGTTCGCCGCGAGCGTTCCCGGCGCGCTGTGCACGACCGTGTTCTGCGGTGTCTTCGACCCCGGCACGGGAGAACTGACCTACTCCACCGCCGGACACCCGCCGGGGATCCTCGCGCACGCCGACGGCACCGTCCGGCTGCTGGAGGAGGGGCGCTCCCTGCCGCTGGCGGTACGCCCGGGCAGCCGGCGCCCGGAAGCACGGTGCACCCTGCCCGCCCGGTCCACGCTGCTGCTCTACACCGACGGCCTCGTGGAGCGCCGTCGCCGCCCGCTCAGCACGGGGATCGACGAGGCCGGCAAGGCCGTCCAGGAGGGCCGCGACCTGCCCGTCGACGAGCTCGCCACCGAGGTGATGAGCCGGCTCGCGCCCGCCGGAGGCTACGACGACGACGTGGCGCTGCTGCTCTACCGCCACCCGGCGCCGCTCGACCTGTCCTTCCCGGCCGAGTCCTCCCAGCTGGCGCCGGTCCGCAACGCGCTGCGCAGCTGGCTCGCCGAGTGCGACCTGACTCCGAACGACGCGCAGAACGTCCTCGTCGCCGCGGGGGAGGCGTGCGCCAACGCGATCGAGCACGGGCACCGGCACGCGCCGGGACGGCCCGTGCGCCTGAGCGCCGAGGCCTTCGCGGACTCCCTGCGCCTGACGGTCGCCGACTCCGGCCGATGGAAGGCACCGCAGCCCGAGCCCCACGCCCACCGCGGTCGCGGTGTGGCACTGATGCGGGCCATGATGCAGCAGGTGACCATCACTCCCGGCCCCTCCGGCACCACTGTCGACATGCAGATGAGGATCGCCCGATGACCACTCCGCTCACCCTCACCACCGGTCGGCGTGCGGACGGCACCCCGCGTCTCTCGGTCAGCGGCGAGATCGACATGAGCAACGCCGCGGCCCTGGCCGAAGCCCTCGGCGCCGGCTCCGGGCCCCTCGTCGTGGACCTGACCGGGGTCGAGTACCTGGACAGCGCCGCCCTGAGCGTGCTGTTCGCCCACGCCGACCGGCTGGAGCTGATGGTCACCCCCCTGCTGGAGCCGGTACTCGCCGTGTCCGGCCTGGCCGACCTGGCCACCGTCCACCGCGTCGGCGCCGACGGCGTGCCGTGACCCTCACCGCCTTCCCCTCCCGCCCCTCGACGTTCCCGTACCTGCCAGGAGTGTGACCACGTGTCCGACGCGCTCGGCGTGACCGTCCAGCACCTCGACGACAGCACCGCGGTCGTCGTCGTCACCGGAGACGTGGACCTGCATTCGGCCGTCTCGTTGCGCGCGCACGTCTTCGCGCTGCTGAACGAAGGAGCCCGGCATCTGGTACTGGATCTCGCGGGAGTGGAGTACGTCGACTCCTCCGGCATCAGCACCTTCATCAGGATCCTGCACGCGGCTGAGAACCAGGGTGGTTCCCTCCGCCTCGCCGACCTCCCCGAGCGCCTCATGCGCATGGTGACCATGACCGGCATCTCCGAACTGCTGCCGGTCCACGCGACCGTGGCAGAGGCGGTGGCCGCCGGGGCACCCGGTGCCCCGGCCGGCGACGGGGGCAGTGCGTCCGGCTGAGGCGGGGAGGGGACACGCCCGCCCGAACGCGAGATCACCCCTCGCAAGCCCGGCGGTCTCGGCACTCGCCTGCTCATCCGACGGGCGCGTCCCGGCCGTGGCGGGCGGCAGCACGGTGAGGCTGTGGGACGCGACGACGAGTCCGCTCGGACACCGGCTGCTCACCGCCGGGACCCGGTGAGCTCGCTCGCCTTCGGCCGCGACGGAGCCGCACTCACCGTGCGCGGCTACCGGCGGACTCGCTGAACGCCCGGCGCATCGTCCACGAGTGGGCCCGGGTCCCCCTACCACTGTGCCGCGGCAGCAGGCCTCACCGGCTCCGCCGTCCCTCCCAGGGCAACACGATCGGATCACATCGCATCCGACTCGTGGACGAATGATCGAATGAGCGGGCCCTGGTCGGGGTAGAACGGACGCGGGCGCCTTCGCCAGGCGGAAGGCCCCGTTACTCACTCCGGCCGGTACCCCCGGCGCGATCGAAGGACGCAGTATGGCCAGCGGCACCGTGAAGTGGTTCAACTCCGAAAAGGGCTTCGGCTTCATCGCCCAGGACGGTGGTGGACCGGACGTCTTCGCTCACTACTCCAACATCTCCGGCAACGGCTACCGGGAGTTGGTCGAGGGGGAGACGGTCACATTCGACGTCACCCAGGGCCAGAAGGGCCCGCAGGCCGAGAACATCGTGCGCGGCTGACGCCCGCATCAGCCGTGGCGTCCCGCGTGGAGTGGCACGAGGGCTCGTCACCCGGGGGCCGCAGCCTCCACGCTGTCCCGCTACGCACGCCAGGGGCCCGGCACCAGCCGGGCCCCTGGCCCGTTGTACGCGTCGCGTGCTCCACGCTCCGCCGACCGGCGACACGCTCGGGTCCGCGCGTGACTGTCGCGGAAGGCTCAGCGGACTCGGTCGTTGACGAGGGCCAGAGTGCCGTGTTCGCCGGCGCTCTGGCTGGTGAGCGTCCCCAGCCCGCGGGCAGGCCGTCGTCGAAGAGGCGCGGCCCGCCGCCGAGGAAGAGCGGGAAGACCGTGAGCGCCAGCCGGTCGACCTGGCCAGCCGCCGGCAGTGCCTCGATGACGCTCGCGCTGGAGAGCACGAGGATGTCGCCACCGCCGGTGGCCCCTGAGGCCCGCGACCACCTCGCGGGTCGGCACCTTCCATGCCGATGCCGGTGGGCCAGAAACCCAGTAACCCCTCGGCGTTGACCCGGCCGAGCAAGCAGGGCCGTGGTCGCCGACTGCCAGAGGCTGGTGAGGTGGTCGCGGGCGGCGTCGGTCATCGCGTACGGCGTCACCCAGCCCATGTCCAGGGGTTGTCCGGTGCGGCGTAGGGTCCCGTCGAGGAGTATTTGAAGGGGTGAGTCGTCGGACAGGATGGGCTGGGTGACCACCGACACCCCCGACACCCCCGACCTCTGGCACCACTACGGCCGCGACCGCGCGGCCCGGGACCGTGCGGTTCCCGGCACCTTCCACTGGACCTGGGGCCAGGACGCCGGGCCCGGTCCCGAGGTGCTCGGTGACCTGCACGGGCGCCGTGTGGGCGACCTCGGCGCCGGAGCGGCCCGGCACGCGGCATACCTGACGGTCCATCACCGGCCCGCGCGGGTCGTCGCCCTCGACGCGTCGCCCGCCCAGCACGCCATGGCGACCGGCCTCTACGGCCACCTGGCCCCCCGCCTGGGCATCGTGCGGTCCGAGGTGGTGTCCCACCTCCGGGCGGCGCACGGCGCGTACGACGTGCTGTACAGCGTCTTCGGCGCACTGGACTTCACCGACCCGCGCGAGGCGCTGCCCGCGGCGGCCGCCTCCCTCGGACCCGGCGGACGGCTGGTGTTCGCCACTCTCGCCCACTACCCGGGCGGAGCACCCGCCCGGACCCGCGCGGTGGCTACCGCCATCCCGGCGAGGACGCCGGACGGCGAAGCCACCACGCTGCGCCGCTGGGTCCTCCAGGAGCACGTGTGGGCCGGGTTGCTCGAGGAAGCCGGGTTCACCGGCATCACCGTCGAACGGCTGCCTGCCGCCGCCGACGGGCCGCGTACCGCCGACACGCTGCTGGTGAGCGCGTGCCGCCCCGCCGGGGACGGGACCGTCTCCCCGCCACCGCCGGGCGCTGCCGGGACCCAGCGGCCCGGCCCCTGTGGTGGTCGGTCGCGGTCACGGCACTAGCCGAGCGTGAGCATCGCCTCGGCGACCTCGTCGGCCGCCGCGTCCGGGATCGCCGTGGCAACCGACTCCAGCAGGAGCAGCCGCGCCCCGGGGATCTCGCGCGCGATCGCCTCGCCGTTGCCCACGGGGAAGAACCGGTTACGGCGGCCGTGGACGACGAGCGTGGGGACCGCGATCCCGGGCAGGCGCTCGCGCCAGCGGGGTCCGCAGTCGAGCTTCGAGAACACCATGCCCACCTGGTTGGCCAGGTGGAGCGCGGGCGCGGTGCCGGGTGTGCGGTCCCAGACGCGTCCGGCGAGCTCGCGCGCGGCCGTGGGGTCGTCGCCGAGGATCTCCGCGCCGGCGGCGGCGAACTCCGCCACCGCCTCGCGGTCGGTCCAGTCGGGCGTCGGACGGGCGAACAGCCCGCGCATCGTCGCCCGGTCGTGGTCGGGCAGGTCGTCGTCGGGCGGGCCGGGGGCGACCGCGCGGGTGCCGACCAGGGTGAGCGCCGAGAAGGAGCCCGGATGGTCGAGCGCGGCGACCTGGGCGACCATCCCGCCGACGCCGATCCCCGCGAGGTGTGCGGGCCCGCCGCCGAGTGCGCCGGCGAGGGCCGCCGCGTCGGCGGCGAGGTCGCGCAGGGTGTAGGCGGGAGCCTCGGGGTCCGACGTCGTCGACTCGCCGCTGTCGCGCAGGTCGTAGCGCACGGCGCGGCGACCGCCGGCGGCGAGACGTTCGCACAGGGCGTCGGGCCACGAGAGCATCGTCGTCCCGCCCGCGAGCAGCACGAGGGGTGCGTCGTCGTCGCCGAACGACTCGACGCCCAGGGCGATTCCGTTGACGCTGACCGTGGTCATCGGATCACCGGGACGACGACGTGGGTCAGGTGCGTGGCGGCCGAGGGCGCGGGGGCGCTGATGAGAGAAGTCATGCCAGGACAGACGTCGATCGCCGCCCGGACTCATCGCTGCCCGCGCCGGTTCAGTGCTCGCAGAGGGAGAACTCCCGCTCGTACAGCTGCTCGTTGTGCTCGTCGACGAAGAACTTGCGTTCCCGCATGAGCTCTTCGCGATAGTGCCTGGCCTGCTCGAGCGTCATGGTCGAGGTGTCGGCCCACGGTTGCTGCGGTGGCACGTCGGAGGTCGAGACGATCCTCTCCGAGGGGTCGACCAGGAAGAACGCGAGGATCTTGCGATGTCCCGGGCGGGTGGGGTCCGCGAGCCGGAACGAGCCGACACGGTGTTGCAGGATGTTCGGGAACGCCAGACAGCGGCCTGCCGGGGTCGATGCGGATCCCAGTACCTGGTTCAGCGCGTCCTCGTCCTCCAGGCCGTAGACCTCGCGGAGCCCGTTGTCGTCGTTCTGCTCGTACCGCGGATCGTCGAGCGCCGCCCGGAAACTCAACCGGCTCTCGGTGATGTTCTCGCTGTCCCAGTAGTAGATGCAGGTCGAGACGATGCGCTCGTTCAGCATCCCCTCGACATGCCAGGAACCGCCGGGGTACTCGGGCTTGTCCGGGGTGAGGTGAACGGTGGCGAGCTTGACGATGACCTGGAGGCGGTGGCCGCGCAGGTCGATCCGGTCGGACGCGCCGGGCACCTCGGGCGGGGTGAAGGCCGGAGCGTCCGGGACGACCGGGCGGCGGTTCTCCCACCAGTCGTCCTGGGCCACCTCCCAGGCACGGAGTGCTTGCTCGTAGGCCTGCTCGTCACTGTAGGAGGACTTGAGCGGGTGCTCCGGCTCCGAGTCGTACCACCCGTAGGGATCGGCCTGGATCCGCAGCGGGCGCGGGTGGCGCAGATCGGTGAGCACGTTCTCCAGGAGGGGGCGTATGCGCGCGAACAGGTCCGGGAGGACGCGGGCCAGTTCGCGGTGCCTGTCGGGGTGGACGTTGTTGACGTACGAGCGGAAGGCGACATCGCCGTCGGCACTGACGTCGACGTCCGTCGGCAGCCACTGGAACCGCTCAGAGAACTCGTACTTCGAGTAGCGGTCCGTCGGGTTCCGCCACGTCTGCGCGGGTGCGCCGCTCACCTCCCTCACCAGGCAGAACAGGGACGGATGCACCAGGTCCAGCACCTGGCCGTCGGAGCCGGGATGCCAGTCCTGCTCCGCTTCGGGGACCTGCTCCAGCACCCGCACCGCCCGGCGCAGCCGGGATCCGAGCTCGTCGTCGACCAGCGTGTCCGACTGCCACACCCCGTCGACGGCGGACACCTCCATGCCGGTCCGTTCGTCCCGCAGCGCGGCGTAGTGCCCGAGTTCGGCGAGCACGTAGCGGACCTGCGCCTCGGTGAGGCCCTGGGCGACCGCTTCCCGTGTCCACCTGGCGACGATGCCGGGGTCGTTCATCTTGTCGGACCACCCCGGTTTCGCCCGGATGTGCGCGCTGCACCGCATCATCTGGAGTTCCCGCAGCGTTCGCGGCGCCGCGAACGACAGGGAACGGGCGGCGTGAAAAGGCAAGGGGAAAGCGGACAAGCCGGTCAAGGTCCTGGTCCTCCCGGTCGTGGTCAGGTGGCGGGAAGGATACGTGAGCGCACTGACAACGCGGCCCTGGTCAGGGGGCCTTCGGGTGATTCGCTCCAGCGGGTGGAGGAGGCCGGGATCCCCCCGGGCATCGAAGCTGCCGGCGCCACCTCGGCCACGCGGAGGACCGCTCCCGACGTCACCGCGCCCGCCGGCGCGGCCCGCGTCTTCCCCCGTCCCGCGCATCTCCGAGGCGCTCCGCACCCTGCGTCACCGCGCGCGCATCGTCCTCACCCACTACGGAGTACCCCGACGGGCCGGATTCCGACGAGTGCGGCCGCGGCCTGGGCATCGTCGCCGCTCTGTCCCTCCGGTCCGGGACGCGGATCGGTCCCGGGCGAACCGTTCGCTGGGCCGACCTGCCCGCCTGTTCCCGTGGCGCGCGCGCCGCCGCCTCCACCGCCGCCGGCGAGGACGCGACATGAGCGGACCGCACCCCGGCCTGGCGGCCGCTGGCCGTGCCTCTGCTGCGACGGCTCCCGTGCCGGGCCGGAAGGGGCGGAAGCGGTACCCGCGCCCGGACATGGAGGGTCCGTCGCCTACGGGTGGTCCGCCGACGGGCCGGTGCCGTCGTACGGCTCGTCCGGCGCCGGACGCTGGGGGAGGGCTTGTGCGCACCAGATCGTCTTGCCGTCGGTGGTGTGCCGGGTTCCCCATCCCTGGGTGAGCTGGGCGACGAGCAACAGGCCCCGGCCGCCCTCGTCGAAGACACGGGCCCGGCGCAGGTGCGGGGCGGTGTTGCTGCAGTCGGAGACCTCGCAGATCAGCGAGGCGTCACGGATCAGCCGCAGCCTGATCGGCGGTTCGCCGTATCTGATGGCGTTGGTGACCAGCTCGCTGACGACCAGCTCGGTGACGAAGGACGCCTCCTCCAGGCCCCAGGCGTCCACCTGGTCCACGGCGAACTTCCTGGCGAGCGGCACCTGGGCGGGGTCGGGCTCGACGTCCCAGTCGGCGACGTGCTGCGGATCGAGACCGTGCGTGCGCGCGAGCAGCAGGGCGGCGTCGTCGGTGCGGCGTGCGGGGAGCAGGGCATCCATCACCGTGTCGCACAGCGCCTCCAGGGACGTGACCGAGCGGCTCAGCACCCGCTGGAGTTCGGCGAGCCCCTGGTCGGCCTCGCGCTCGCGGCTCCCCACCAGGCCGTCGGTGTACAGGGCGAGCAGGCTGCCCTCCGGCAGTCGCAGCTCGGTGGCCTCGAAGGGCAGTCCGCCGATGCCGAGCGGCGGTCCGGGTTGTGCGGTCACCGCGGCCGTGGTGCCGTCCGGATGGATGATCAGCGGCAGGGGGTGGCCGGCGCTGGCCAGGGTGAGGCGTCGGGAGACGGGGTCGTAGACGGCGTACAGGCAGGTGGCGCCGGACTCACCGGTGGGCTGGAAGTGACTGCCGGGCCGGAGGTCGCTCGCCAGGTGGAGGACCAGGTCGTCCAGATGCGTCAGCAGTTCGTCGGGCGGCAGGTCGACGTCGGCGAGGGTGCGGACCGCCGTGCGCAGCCGGCCCATGCTGGCCGAGGCGTGCAGGCCGTGACCGACGACATCGCCCACGACCAGGGCGACACGGGCGCCGGACAGCGGAATGACGTCGAACCAGTCGCCGCCCACCTCCGTGCCGGTCCCGCCGGGCGAGTACCGGGACGCCACGTCGACCGACTCCTGGTCCGGCAGCCCCTGCGGCAGCAGGCTGCGTTGCAGGGTCAGCGCGGTCGTGCGCTCGCGCGAGTACCGGCGGGCGTTGTCGATGGCGACGGCCGCCTTGGCGGCCAGCTCCTCGGCGAGGATCAGGTCGTCGGCGGTGAACGCCTCGGGCCGGTCCAGGCGGCAGAAGGCGACGACGCCGAGCAGCGCGCCGCGCGCCCGGAGCGGCACGGTGATCCGGCCGGTCAGCCCTTCGGCGGCGAGGGACTCCTCGATCACCGGGTTGCCGGGCGGCCAGTGGGCGGGGTCCGCCGCGAGGCCGGGTCCGAAGGCCCACTCGCCGCCCTCACCGGGCTCGACGGCGAGTTCGACCGTGGACCTGCCGGTGGCCATGCAGCGGGCGGCGACCGAGCCGGGCGGGTGCGTGACCGGTGACGGGGGTCCCGGAGCCCGGCCGGTGTCCTCCGTCCTGCTGTGCCGGGCGGCACGGCTGAGTCCGGCCGTCTCGCCGGAGGTGAACGCGGACGCCGAGGGCGGTTCCTCTCCGCGCAGTACCTCGTCGAAGAGATCCACGCTGACGAGGTCGACGAAGACCGGCACCGGCGTGCGGGCCAGTTCCCGGGCGGTGCCGAGGACGTCGAGGGTGCGGCCGATCCCGCCGCTGGCCTCGTTGAGGATGAGCAGGCGTTGCCGAGCCCAGTACTCGGCGCTCATGTCGAACCCCCAGTTGGCGACCGCGCGAACCCTGCCGTCGCCGTCCCGGACGGGCCAGATGCTGGTGGCCCAGGCGTTGGCGTAGTTGCTGCCGCGAGGACGGAAGACGGTGATGAGACGCGCGGGCTCGCCCGTCCTCGCCACTTCGGCGAGCTTGTCGGTGTAGGGCTTGTCGTCCCTCTCGGGGAACAGCGTGCGGTCGAACTCGGGCAGCACCTCCCGGTACTGCCTGCCGAGCACCTGCTCCTCGGAGTGCGCTATCACCCGGCCGGACGAGGCGTTGATCCACAGGAAGCGCAGTTCGGGGTCGTACACGCCCAGAGCGAAGGGGCACTGCTCGAAGGCCCGGTCGGCGATCAGCGGGCGGCGCTCCCAGCGCTGGAAGGTCACCACGTGGCCCAGTGGCCGCCCGTCGGGGCCCGACAGGGGCTGAGCCGCTACGACGGCGTCCACGGTGGAGCCGTCCCTGTGGCGCACGGGGAGGGACCCGGCCGGACCGGTGCCCTGGTCCACGGGGAAGCCGGGCGGCGGGGCACCGGCCAGCAGGTCGGTCACCGGGCGGCCGACGGTGTCCTGCGCCGTCCAGCCCAGCACCGAGCGGCCCCCCTCGCTCCAGCCGCTCACGATGCCGTCCGCGTCCACCACTGCGACGGCAGTGGGAGCGTCCTGCTTGTCGGCCATCTCCACGCGCCACGCCTCCGTCCGGACAGCCATCCCGTCAGGGCTGGTCTCCAGCGGCTGCTTCCAGCCTAAATCGGCCCCCGCTCCACGGCGCTCCGGCCGCCGGCTCGCGTGCGCGGCACCGGCGGAAGACGGCGGGAGCCCGTTCCACCCGGGGGACAGAGCCCTCCAAGGGAGCCCGGTACGATCCGGTGAGCCACATGGGCATACGCGCGAGGCGGGTCGCCTCCCAGCGCCCCTCCGGTCGCTACCCGTCCAGCGCCCCTCCGGTCGCTGCCCGTCCCCTCCGCCCGGGAGACCTCGACGACGAGACCTTCGTCTCCACGCTCGCCGCCACGGCCGCGGACCAGCTGGGGGGAGGTGGGCGTGGTCGTCCTCTGCCGCGGACTCCAGCGGTCCGGCCCGCTCGCCGAGACCCACGGCCGACGACGCGCGCGACCTGCTCCACAGCACCTCGCCTGTCCGGGGTCGTCGTACGTCACGGGCGCCGTGCTGCCCGTGGACGGAGGCTACGCGGCCTGCTGAGCGCGTCGTGCCGGGTCCGGGGCGCCTGCGCGACGGCCGGCCCGGTCCGGAGGGTTCCTTTCGCGGCCCGTGCCTCGTCCGCCGCCGAAGAGCTCGCCTAGTGGCCGATCTCGTCCAGCTCGGCGAGGTCCTCGCCGGACAGCGCGAGTCCCGCGCCGGCGATGTTCTCGCGCAGGTGCGCCAGTGACGAGGTGCCGGGGATGAGCAGTATGTTCGGCGAGCGCTGCAGCAGCCAGGCCAGGGCGACCGACATCGGCGTCGACGCGAGCCGGTCGGCCACCGCGGAGAGCGCCGCGGACTGCAGCGGGGTGAAGCCGCCGAGCGGGAAGTACGGCACGTAGGCGATGTCCTCGGCGGCGAGGTGGTCGATCAGTTCGTCGTCGTGGCGGTGGGCGAGGTTGTACAGGTTCTGCACACACACGATCGGCGCGATCGTCCGTGCCTCGGCGACCTGTTCCGCGGTCGCGTTGCTCACTCCCAGGTGTCGGATCAGACCCTGTTGCCGGAGTTCGGCGAGGGTCTCGAAGGGCTCGGCGAGCGAGCCGGGCCGGGGGCCCTGGGCGTCGCCGAGCCGGAGGTTGACCACGTCGAGCGTGTCGAGGCCGAGGTCCTGCAGGTTCTCGTGGACGGCGCGGCGCAGCTCCGAGGGCCGCCGGGCGATGGGCCAGCCGCCCTGCGGGTCGCGGACCGCTCCGACCTTGGTCACGATGCGCAGCGATGCGGGATAGGGGTGCAGCGCTTCACGGATCAGCCGGTTGGTGACGCGGGGCCCGTAGGCGCCGGCGGTGTCGATGTGGGTGATCCCGCGGGCGGCGGCCTCCCGCAGGACGGCGATGGCGCCGTCGTGGTCGGCGGGCGGTCCCATGACCCCCGGGCCGGCGAGCTGCATGGCGCCGTAGCCGAAGCGTGTGACGGTCAGGTCACCCAGGAGCCAGGTGCCTCCGGGCAGTGCGGTCGCATGCGCGTCCATGGCCGAGTCCTCTTCCGTGGGACGGATGTCAGGGGGCGGGCTGCGTGTCACGTGGTCCGTGGCCTGCCGGGGCGCAACGTGGCCGTGCCGGCCGCGGACCCGGGTCCTCACTGCTCCGCCGCGGTCGATACTCACCCGCACGCGGGCGGCCCAGCCAATACCGAAACGGTGGCCGGTGATACCTGGCCGGTATCACCGGCTACGCTGCGCCCATGGAGACCTCGGAGCATCTGGAGACCCGCGAGCTCAGGTACTTCATGGCCGTGGCCGAGGAACTGCACTTCGGCCGCGCCGCCGAGCGCCTGGGCATGGCCCAGCCGCCTCTGTCCCGGGCCATCCAGCAGTTGGAACGGCGGCTCGGCGTCCGCCTGCTGGAGCGCAACCGCCGGGGTGTCGCCCTGACCGGTGCCGGTGACATGCTGCTGCACGAGGGCCGTGCGGCCCTCGACGCGATCACCGCAGCCGCGCGCCGCACCCGCCGCGCAGGCGGCGCCGACAGCGACGGCGGCCGCCGCAACCGGCTGGTGCTGGCGGTGAAGGCCGCCGCGTCGCACGAGCTGCTGCGCAAGCTCCTGGACGCCTACGCGGCCGAGCCCGACGCGGTCGAGGTCGAGGTGCTGCCGAGCGGCATGTGCGAGCAGGGGGACATGCTGCGCGACGGCCGTGCCGACGTGGCGCTCATGCATGCACCGTTCAACTCCCTCGCGGGGTTCGACAGCGAGGAACTGCTGACCGAAGGGCAGATCGCCATCCTGCCCGCCGGGCATCCCCTCGCCGCGCGCGGGAGTCTGTCCCTGGCCGAGGTCACCAGCATCCCGGACCTACCGCTCGCCCGCTGGTCCCGCCACGGCACCTCCGGCGCCGGCGAGGGCCCGGTGGTGCACGACCAGACCCAGCTGGCGCAGCTGATCGCCCTCGGACGCACCGTGGCGGTCTTCCCCGAATCCGCCCGGGCCTGGCTGTGGTCCGAGCACGCCGCCGTCCCGCTGGCCGACGCGCCCCCCGTCGTCACCCACATCGCCTGGCCGGCGCACAGCCGCTCCCTCGCCCTGGCGGGACTGGTCCGCACGGCCACACGGCTGTGAGCCCGGTGTCATGCCTTCGCTGGGCCATCGGCCCTTCCCGGGCGGGGAGACGAGAGGGGCACGGTGCGCCCCGTGGCGCCGCCAGGCGTTCCCCCGAGTGGGCCGTTCGGGCGGGGCCGAGCCGGGCACATGGAGTCCATGAACGACGACGCAAGCCGCATCCGGCTGGTGCAGACCGTGCTCGACAGCACCGACGCCCGCAAACTCGCCGAGTTCTACCGGTCCCTGCTGGGCCTCGCCTACGCGCCGGGGGACGAGCCGCCTCCGCCCGGCGAGCCGGACGAGCACGGCAGGGACTGGCTCGTCCTGCGTGATCCCGGCGGCGGACCGCAGCTCGCCTTCCAGCAGGTGGAGCGCCTGCGGGAGCCGGACTGGCCCGACGGACCGGTGCCCCAGCAGATGCATCTCGACCTGTGCGTCGCCTCGTTGGAGGAACTGCTGAACCAGCACGAGCGCGTGCTCGCCCTCGGCGGCAGGCTGCTCAGCAACCGGGACCGGCCGGATCCGGACGACGACGAGCGCTTCCGCGTCTACCGGGACCCCGAAGGCCACCCGTTCTGCATCTTCGTCACCGAGCGGGACACGTAACCCGGGAGGATTGTGAGGAACCCGGCGGGCGGGCCATGAGGGCACCGGCCGGCAGGGGCCCGCCGCCGAGGACTCGCCGAGCGGAGCACGGGTATCCGGTGCCCATGACGATGGGACACCTGCTCGTGGTCACGCCGGGCATCCGGGCCTACCGCGAGTACCTGCTGCAGTCGATCAGCCGCGACTTCCGTGTCCACCTGGTGCTGACCGGGACGCCCACGTGGGAACCGGCGTACACGGCCGGCCACACCGTGGTGCCGGACCTGGCCGACGTCGACGGCCTCGTGCGGGTCGCCCGGACGGTCGACGCCGAGGAGACGCTCGACGGCGTCATCTGCTGGGACGAGACCTGGATCGAGCAGACCGCGCAGGTGGCCGCCGCGCTCGGACTGCCGGGAGGCGACCTGCGGTGCGTCGGGCGCTGCCGGGACAAGTACCTCACCCGTGCGGCCCTGGACGCCGCCGGTGTGCCCCAGCCGCGCTCGGTCCTCGTCTCCGGGCGCGAGGAGGCCCTGGCGGTGGCCGGGGACATCGGCTACCCGGTCGTCGTCAAGCCGCGGGCCCTGGCCGGCAGTTTCGGCGTGGTGCGGGCCGACTCGCCCGCCGGCCTGGAGGAGGCCGTCGCGTTCACGGACGCGAGCGGCGCGTGGGCGCCCGACCTTCCGACCCACGAGCGCAACATCCTGGTCGAGGAGTTCGCCCGGGGACCGGAGATCAGCGTCGACAGCGTGGTCCACCGCGGCACGGTGACCCCCGTCTGCCTCGCCCGCAAGGAGGTCGGTTTCGCGCCCTACTTCGAGGAGACCGGGCACGTCGTCGACCCGTGGGACCCGCTGTGGTCCGATGGGGCACTGGCCGACGTCGTCGCGCGGACGCACGCCGCGCTGGACTTCACCGACGGAGTGACCCACACGGAGATCAGACTGACGCCGACCGGGCCCAAGGTCATCGAGGTCAACGCCCGGATCGGAGGGGGCATGATCCCGTTGCTGAACCTGATGGGCGGCGGCCCGGACCTCGCGCTCGCCGCCGCCGACGTCGCGTGCGGCAGACCACCGAGGCTGCGCACGGCCACCGCGGCGCGCCGGGTCGCCGCCATCCGCTTCTACTACCCGCCCGAGGACGACTCCGTCATCGCCGACGTCCGCTTCGAGCGGGCGGGACTGCCGGAGCAGGTGGTGCGCTGCGGCCCGCTGGCGGCGGCGGGAGACGTCAAGTCACCCCCGCCGCGCGGTCTGATGGACGGCCGGGTCGCCTACGCGATCGCCCTGGCCGCCGACGCGGACACCTGCCGCGCCGCGCTGGACAAGGCGGGGCACGCACTGCGGGTGGACGTGGGCTGAGGCCGCCGGTCCGGGGCCGGCCGCCGCCGGAGCACGACCCGCGGCCCGCTCAGGGCGTGCTCGTCGGCGTGGTGGCCCGGGCCTCCTCGGGGGGGCCGGGCCGGACAGCGTCGAGGCTGCGGACCGTGCGCAGCGGGGACAGGATCAGGAAGAGACTGGTGCTCAGCAGCCCCACGGTCCCCACCACCAGAGCCCCGCGCAGTCCCAGGTGGGTGCCCAGCCAGCCGCCGAGCAGCGCGCCGACCGGCTTCATGCCCAGGGCTACGAAGAGGTAGGCGGCGTTCGTGCGCCCCAGGAGCCGCTCCGGGGTCACCGTCTGGCGGATCGTCATGGTGTGCACGTTGCAGGCGGTGATGCCGAAGCCCTGCACGAAGAAGGCGACGGCGAGCAGGGGAGCCGCCCAGGTGCCGCGGTGCGCGACCGGCAGCAGCAGCGGGGCCAGATCGCCGATCACGGCGGCGATCACCAGGGTGCGGCCCAGGCCCACCCGGTGGGCGAGACGGTCGGTGAACGCCGCGCCGAGCAGTGCTCCCACGGCACCGACGGACAGCACGAAGCCCAGCGTGCCGGGGCTCATGCCGAGTTCCTTCACCGCGAACAGGGTGAGGATGGTCAGCACGATCTGCCAGCACAGGTTGTAACTCGCCGCCTCACCGAGCGTGGCCCGCAGGTAGGGGCTGGAGAAGGTGAAGCGGAAACCCTCCGTCACCTGGGAACGCAACGGCGCGGGATCGGCGCGGACGGCCTTCTCGCGCTTGCGGACCGCCGAGACGCCCAGCGCGGAGGCGAGGTACGAGACCGCGTCGACGAGCAGGGCGAACGGCGCCCCCACGACCTGCACCAGCGCCCCGCCCAGCCCCGGCCCGCCGATCTCCGCCACCGACTCGCTCGCCGTGAGGCGCGAGTTGGCGCCGGTCAGGTGTTCCGGCGGCACGATCGCCGGCAGGTACGAGCGGTAGGCGATGGTGAAGAACACCCGCGCCGTACCGGCCGCGCAGGCCAGCGCCAGCAGCCGGCCGAACGTCAATAAGTCCAGCGCCGCCAGCAGCGGAATGGCGCCGATCGGCAGCGCCTGCCCCAGGCTGGACAGGATCAGAACGCCCCGCCGCCGCCACCGGTCGACCAGGACGCCGACCGGCAGGCCGAGGACGACGTACGGGGCGAACGTCAGCGCGCCCAGCAACCCCAGCTGCCCCGGGGTGGCGTCGAGGGTGAGAACCGCGGTCAGTGGCATGGCCAGCTGGTACACCTGGGTCCCGACCAGCGAGGCGGTCTCGCCCGCCCAGACGAAGTTGAAGTCCCTGCGCCAGCCTTCGGCCACGATGCTCCCTAGGTGTCGGTTTTGTCGCCGGTCCCGGTCGGCACCGGCGCCGCCACCCCCGGACGGACGGGTCCGGGAACGGCGGTGAGACTTCTCAGTGCCCCGGTTCCACGTCGTAAAAGCCGAAGCCGTCCAGATAGCAGACTGTGGCGAAATCCTGCAGCAGGACGGCGCGGTCCGGATGGATCAGACCCACCGTGACCGGTTCGCTCTCGTCGTCGATCGTGCGCACCAGGCGTTCGCCGGGTCTGAAGCGCTGGGTGACGCCCCGGCAGCTCTCCAGCTCCTCGATCAGGCCGATGTGCGGGTAGCCGCGCAAGACACCCTCGTACGGGGAGGCGAAGAAGGCCATGGCGCCGTGGTTCTCCACCGCGTACGGGGCGTCCACCTCCTTGAGGAACCGTTCCGGCTCGGCGTACGCCTGCACGGTGCGGTCGATCTGCGACTCGCCGGTCAGCAGGACGGCGTACCGGGCGACGTCCGCGCCGCACAGCCGCGCACCGGCCTCGACCAGGCGCGGTCCGGCGGCGGTGAGCATGACCTCCAGGTGCACCGGGCCCCAGAGGATGCCGAGGGCGTCGAGGATGCGGTAGGAGTACTCGGTGACGGCGTGCCAGTCCGCGTCGTCGCCCGGGACCGAGGTCATGCCGTTGATCCGGTCGCGCATGCCGTTGACCGTGATCTTCTGGTAGCGCCAGACGTCCGTGACCCGGTGCCGGCCCCGGCAGCTGACGGTGTTCACCACGAACTCCACGCCCCGCAGGTACTCCTGGGCGACGACGCCCTCGTTGGGGACGTCGAAGACGCTGTCCCGGGACATGATCCGGTGGTACGCGGCGACCGACTGCTCGGGGGTGTCGCAGAACGACACCCCGTCGTTGCGGGCGCTGCGCACCGGTTTCACGACGATCCGGCCGCCCATGGACCGGTGCCACGCCTCCAGCTCCCGCGGGGAGCCGACGCGCTCCTGCCGGGTGGCCGGCACCCCGGCCGCCCTGAGCGCCTCGATCTGGACGTACTTGTCGCGGCGGGCCTCGCTGAGGGCGGTTCCGTTGCCGGGCAGACCCAGGGCCTCGTTGAGCCGGTCGGTGAACTCCACCCCCAGCTCGCTGCCCACCACGACGGCCTCCACAGCGGCCTTCGCCAGTCGCTCGACCATGTGCTCGAAGGTCCCGTCGTGGACCAGGTTGTCCCGGTAGCCGGTCAGGTCCGCCGGCCCGTAGGAGGGCGGCACCTGCGGTGTGGACTGGACACGGACGCAGTCGAGGCCCGCCTCGCGGAACGCCTGCCCCACCTTGTTGACGGCTCCGTAGGGATCGACCAGGGCGATCGTGCGCGGGTCAGCCATGGTGTCCCTGCTCCACCTCGTAGAAGCCGTGCCCGTCGAGGTAGCAGACGGTCTGGAAGTCCTTCTCGACGGTCGCGGCCTCGGCGTGCGCCAGACCGATCGAGAGGGGCTCGCTGCCGTCGTCGACCGTGCGGCGCAGCCACTGCCCGGGGGTGACCCGCAGCGCCATGCCCTGGTAGCTGTCGAGGCGTTCCACCTCGCCGAGCAGCGGGTACGACCGGAGGCGCCCCTCCAGCGGGGAGGCGAGGAACGCCATCGCGGCGTGCCCGTCCCTGCGGTAGGGGCCGTCGACGTCGGCGAGGAACGCCTCCGGGTCGGTGTACGCCTGCACGGTGCGGTCGATCTGCGACTCACCGGTGACGAGGACCGCGTACCGGGCCACGTCCGCGCCGCACAGCCGGGCGCCGAGCTCCACCAGGCGAGGGCCGTCGGAGGTCATGATGATCTCCAGGTGAGCGGGCCCGTGGGCGATGCCGAGGGCGTCCAGCACGGACAGGGCGTACTCCCGCAGCCGGCTCCAGCGCGGGTCCGAGGGCGGCAGGGAGAGGATGCCGTTGATGCGGTCCCGGACGCCGTTGACGTCGATCTTCTGGTAGCGCCAGGTGTCGGTGACGCGGTGGCGCCCGTCCCGGCTGACGGTGTTGACCACGAACTCCGTGCCGACCAGGTACTCCTGCGCCACGACCCCCTCGTTGCGCAGCCCGAAGTCGTTGACGGCGTGGCGGATCCGCTCGTAGGCGGCGACGGACTCGGCCGGGCTGTCGCAGACGCTCACCCCGTCGTTGCGGGCGCTGCGGACCGGTTTGACCACGACCCGCCCGCCCAGCCGCGTGTGCCACGCCCTGAGTTGCGCGGCGTCCTCGACCGTCAGCTGACGTGCCGTGGGCAGTCCGGCCGCCGCCACGGTCCGCGTCTGCACGTCCTTGGTGCGCCGGGCGTGGCTGAGCGCGGTGCCGTTGCCCGGCAGGCCGGTGGCCTCGCACAGGGCGTCGGCGAGTTCGACGCCCTGCTCGGCTCCGGCGATCACCGCGATCGTCCGGTGCTCCGCCAGCCGCGCGGCGGTCGCGCCGACGTCACCGGTGTGCACGAGGTTGTCGGCGTACAGGCCGAGGTCCAGTTCCTCGCGGTAGTGGGCCGGTATGTCGACGGTGCTCTGCACCCGCACGCAGTCGTGTCCGGCGGCGTCGAACGCCTTCGCCAGACGGGCGGCCGAGCCGAAGCCGTCGACCACCGCGACGGCGCAACGCCCGGTCACGAGCCCTGCCCGACGGAACCCAGGGCGGTCGTCAGCCGCTCCACCAGCTCGTCGGCCTCCTCCTCGCCCAGCACGAGCGGGGGCATCAGCACGAGCGTGTTGTTGGTGCTGGTCAGCAGCAGACCGGCGGCCTTGCAGGCGCCGCGCACCGCGGCCATCTCGCTCTCGCCCAGGCGGCCCGAATCCCGGCGCAGCTCGACGCCGATCATCAGGCCTTCGCCGCGCACGTCGTGGATCAGCGGGATCTCCCCGGCCGCGGCGCGCAGCCGTCGGCGGATCTCCGCCCCGGTCGCGCGCACCCGCTCCAGCAGGGAGCCGTCCGCCAGTTCCTCCAGGACGGCCAGTCCTGCGGCCATGGCGGCGGGATGGCCGTCGGCGGTGCAGCCGTGCGGGAAGACGTACTCCGGACGGGAGACGGCCTCGTCGAAGACGGCGTCCGAGCAGACCAGGGCGGCCAGCGGGAAGTAGCCGGAGGTGATGCCCTTGCCCAGCACCAGCATGTCGGGCAGGACGCCCTGCGCGGCCATCACCGACAGCGCGCCCGTCCGGCCGAATCCCGTGGTGACCTCGTCGGCGATGAGATGGATGCCGTGCCGGTCGCACAGCGCCCGGATCCGGGCGAGGGCCCCTTCGGGGGCGGGTACGACATCGGTGCCCATGATCGGCTCGACGATCACGGCGGTGACGTTCTCCGGCCCGCGCCGCTCGACGGCCCGTTCGAGGGCGTCCAGGTCCCAGGGCCGGACGTGGTGCACCTCGGGGGCGAGCGGCGCCTGCAGCGCGTGCATCTGCCGTTCGCCGGTGAGCGCGCCGGCCAGGCCCCCGGTGCCGTGGTAGCCGTTGGTGAACGCGAGGACCTTCACGCGCTGCGTCTCGCCGCGGACCTTGCGCACGAAGCGCGACATGAGCACCGCGGCGCTCGTCATCTGGGAGCCGGTGCTGCCGAAGCGCACGTGGTTGAGGGGGTCGGGCAGTTCCGCGACCAGCCGGCGCGCATAGCGCAGGGAGACCTCGGCGGGCTCCTGGTAGCGGATCATCTGGGCCACCGGCAGCCGGCGGAGCTGCTCGGTGACGGCGTCCACGATCCGTTCGCAGCTGTAGCCGAGGGTGGTGTTCCACAGCGCCGCCCGCGCGTCCAGGTACCAGGTGCCGGTGGCGTCCTGCAGGCGGCAGCCCTTGCCGTGCACGACGGCGGTGGCGTCGAAGCCGCCGTCCCGGACGGTCTGCGGCGTGAGGGAGTTGTGCCAGAGTGCGTCGTGGTCGTTCCTCAGCATGCCAGCGTCTCCAGCTTCTTGCGGTCGAGCTTGCCGTTGTCGTTGAGCGGGAAGCGGTCCACCCGCAGGAACCGGCCGGGGACCATGTAGGCCGGCAGCCGGGCGGCCACCCATCCGGCCAGTTCCGCCACCGGTACGGTGTCGCCCACGTAGAGGGCCTTGAGGTCGGTGCCGTCGAACAGGACGGCGGCGTCCTCGACGCCGGGGTGGCCGCCGAGGGCAGCCTCGACCTCCCCGAGTTCCACGCGGTAGCCGTGGACCTGGACCTGGGCGTCCAGCCGTCCGAGGTGGGTCAGCACCCCGTCCTCCTCCACGACCCGGTCGCCGGTGCGGTACCACAGCCGCGGCGCCGGGGCGTCGTGTGTGTCGTGGACGCGGGCGCCTGTGCCGGGCTCCCAGTCGAGGAACCGGCCGGCGTTGTTCTCCGGGTCCAGGTAGCCCGCGAAGCGCTGTACGCCGCGTACGCACAGCTCGCCCTCGGCCGCGGGACGGCCGGTCTCGTCCAGGACGACGTGCTCCAGGTGCGGCAGGCGGTGGCCGATGGGCACGGAGGCGTTGCGGGTCGTGGGCCAGTCGGCCGGGTCGGCGGGCAGCCGGTACGCGGTGCAGGTGACGGTCAGTTCGGTGGGGCCGTACAGGTTCTCGATGACCGACCGCGGTGCCGCCCGGTGCCAGGCGGCCGCCTGCTTGAGGGTCAGTTGTTCCCCCGCGAACAGACCCCACCGCAGGTCGGGGAGGCACCCGGCGGGCAGCCTGCGCATCCGCGCGGCGAGCGAGACCACCGACGGCACGGAGAACCAGTGCGTGAGCCGGTTGGCGCGGGCGAAGGCGGCCGGGTCGGCGAGGTCGTCCCGCTGCGGTACGACCAGGGTGGCGCCGCCGGCCCACGTGACGAACATGTCGAACACCGACGGGTCGAAGGTCAGGTCGAAGGTCTGGCTCAGCCGGTCGCCCGGAGCGACCTCGTAGCGTTCCACCTGGTGGGCGATGTAGGGGAGCACGTTGCCGTGCGCGATGGGCAGGCCCTTGGGGACACCCGTCGAGCCCGACGTGAAGAGGATGTAGGCGGGCGACCCGTCGGCTGATGGCGAGGCGACCGGCTCGGCCGTCCCGGCCGTGTCCCCGCCGGCCGGTGCCGCCGGGGCGCGGTGGCCCGCGGGGGTGCCGTCCGCCGTCGCCAGGGTGAGCGGGACCGCGCTCTCGCGCATCAGCTCCCGCAGCGCGGTGTCGGTGAGCACGGTCCGCAGGCCGGCCCGGGCCGCGATCGCGGCGTTGCGCTGCGCGGGGAAGATCGGGTTGAGCGGGACCACGGTCGCCCCGGTGCGCAGGACCGCCAGGTACCCGGCGTACGCCAACGGGGAACGGGACGCCAGCAGCCCGATGCGCGCCCCCGCCGGAACCGGGCCGAGGTGGGCCGCGAGACGGTCGGCGGCCCGGGCCAGCTCCCGGTAGGTGAGGGTCGCTCCGGCCACCACCAGGGCAGGCCGGTCCGGGTGGCGCCGCGCGCCGGCGGAGAACAGGTCGGACAGCGAGTCAGACATGGCGGACCTCCCGGTCCATGAGGGCCAGCACGCCGTCCGCCGCGTGCAGTCGGTCGTTGCTGTAGTTCAGCGGGGCGGACCGCAGGTCGCGCAGGGTCCGCTCCAGGCCGGTCGGCGAGTCCTTCAGGTAGCCGTGGCGCATGCCCATCAGGTCCGTCAACTCGTCGGCCGCCGCGGGGCACAGCTCCGACGCGGTCAGCTTCACCGCGTTGACGAGGAGCTGCACCGGCGGGCTCGTGGTGTCCTCGGCCGAGGCGAGGACCGACGCGGTGTGCGTGATGAGCGCGTGGACGGTGTCCAGGCGCTGGCGGACCCGGGAGAGGCGGGCGAGCAGCAGGGGGGAGTCCAGGTCGTAGCGGCGCCGCTCGGCCCGCAGGAGCGTCACGACGCGCTGGAGCGCGCCGTCGGCGGCGCCCTGCCAGCACGCCGCCCAGCCGAGGTGGGCCAGCGGGGCGAAGGTGCGCACCGCGATGTCCCGGAACGCCCCGTGCTCTCCGACGACCTGGTCGCGGGGGATCTCGCCGGCCAGGTGCAGGGGCGCGCTGTGGGTGGCGCGCATGCCCATCGGGTTCCAGTCGCCCCGTACCGTGACGGTCAGCTGGTCGCGTTCGGCGTAGACCAGTGACAGCCGGGAGGGGGACGTGGCGTCGGGGGCCAGGGCGGTGATGAGGAACCCGTCGGCGTGGCTGCCTCCGGTCACCACGGGCGCGAAGCGGTCCACGCGGACGGTGGAGTCGCCGTCGGCCGTCAGCGCGGACCCGGAGGACAGCAGGTGCCCGCCGTTGGCGGCCTCGGTGGTCACCGAGGCCAGGTAGAGCTCGCCGCGGACGATGCGGGGCAGCAGCCGCTCCCGGAGCGGTCCGCCGTCCCGGACGACGGCGGCCACCTGCTGGCAGTGCATGGTGAAGATCATGCCGACCGACATGCAGGTACGGGACAGGCGGCTGCTCACGGCCAGCAGGTCGGTCATGTCACCGCCGGGGCCGCCGTCCTCGGCGGGCACCAGCAGGCCGAGGAGGCCGGTGCGGCGCATGGCATCCAGCGCCTCGGCCGGGAAGCGTGCCTCGCGGTCGCAGACCTCGGCGTGCCGGGCGGCCTCCGCCTCGACCTCGGACACGGCACGCTCCAGGTCGGCGGGCCGCCACGCCGTGCGGGGGAGGTCGGTGACGGTCATCCGGGCACCCCGCTGGTGCGCAGGGTCCGCTCGAAGAGGGCGACGAGGGTGTCCAGGCGGCTGAGGTTGTCCGGGGTGAGTTCGCTCGCCTCGACCTCGGTGTCGAGTTCCTCCTCGACCCGCTCGACGATCTCCACGATGCGGAACGAGCTGAACGTGGGCAGGTCGGTCAACGCGCCGGCGCTGTGCAGGGCGGCCGGGTCGACGCCGAGGACCTCGGCGGTGATGCCGGTGACGACCGCGCGGACGTCGGGTGTCTCCATGATGTCTCCGGGTGTGGTCAGGCGCCGAGTTTGGCGAAGCCTTCTGCGACGCGGGTGAGGGCGTCGGCGACATGGGGGAGGGCGAGCGGGTCGGGGGCCGCGAGCGCGGCCTCCTGCTCCTCGTCGGTGTCGCCGTAGAGCATGCTGGTGGCCGCCTTGAAGCGCAGTGCCCCGGGATCGTCGCCCAGGTGGTGCCCGGCGAGGACGGCCAGGCCGTGCTCGTCCAGCAGATGGCGGGCCAGCGACGGCGATCCGGTCACCCCCCGCTGCGCCAGCGCCTCGCGCCGCGGCTCGAAGTCGGGGTAGACGTAGAACGCCCCGGTGGGCGGCCGGCACGTGGCTCCGGCGGCGATCGCCGCGGCGTGCACGGCGCGGGCCACGGCCCCGTGCAGCCGGGCGCTGGCCGCCAGCCGCTGCCGGATCTCGGGCGGGTCGCCGAAGGCGTACGCCGCGACCTGCTGCATCGGGCCCGACAGCGTGGACCACAGGTCGCTGGCCACGGCGACCAGCCGGTCGCGCAGGTCGCGCCCCCGGGCGCCGGGGGGCACCCGCAGGCCGCCGACGCGCCAGCCGCCGAGCGCCAGGGACTTGGAGAGCCCCGTGGTCACCACGGTGCGGTCGGGGGTCACTTCGGCCGGGCTGAGGAAGGGGGCGTCCGGCCGGTGCATGACGTCGCGGTAGATCTCGTCCGAGACGACGACCAGGTCCTCCGCCTCGGCGATCCGGCACAGCCGCTCGATCAGCCCGGCGCCGGCGAGCGTGCCGGTCGGGTTGTCGGGGAGCGTGAGCACGACGATGCGCGGGTCGCCTCCCGCCCGGCGGGCGCGCTCGATGGTCCCCGGCAGGGCGTCCGGGTCGGGGACGCCGCCGCACTCGGCGGGGATCGGGACGCCGTACACCCGCTTCCCGGCCATGCGGGCCTGCGGCTCGTAGGAGTTCCAGCTGGGACGCGGCAGCAGCACGTCCCCCGGCAGGACCAGGTTCAGCGCCATGAGCAGGGGCTTGCTGCCGGGGCCGAGCAGTACGTCCCCCGGACCGGTGGGCAGGCCGCGGCGCTCGAAGTAGCCGGCGAGCGAGGCGAGTGCGTCGGGCGCCCCGGCCACGGGCCCGTAGGCGTTGCGGTGGGCGCCGGCGCGCAGCTGCTCCACCAGGGGGGCGAAGGCGGGCAGGCGGGACTCGCCGAAGCCGAGGTGGACGACGGACCGGCCCTCGGCCCGCATGCGCGCGACTTCTTCGTTGAGGGCGAGGTTGGGGGACATCGAGGCGCTCACGGCCGCAGCGCCTCCCGGATGTCCTGCGGCGCGTCCGCCGCGATCTCCAGGTCGCTGAGCCAGGTGGCGCTGGGGTCGAAGTGCGCCCGGAACGGGCGGCCGACCAGGGCGGGGTTGCGGGCCTGCGCCAGCCGCAGCTGGAAGTACCGGTCCTTGCCGAGGGTCTCGACCCCGTCCACCACGACCTTGCCGGGCGTGGTCGACATCACCGGGCCGCGCACGGTGCGGGCGAGTCCCGGCAGGGTGCGGTAGGCGGTGTGGAAGATCTCCATCGCGCGGGCCAGCGGCACCTTGAAGTAGTCGTAGGGACCGGTGTCGCGCTCGACGAACATGTAGTAGGGGACCGCGCCGAGGGCCAGTTCGGACTTCCACATGGCGGCCCAGGTGTCGGCATCGTCGTTGATGTGCGCGACCATGGGGGCCTGGCAGTAGACCACGGCTCCCGTGGCCCGGATCCGCCGCACCGCCTCGGTCACCCCGGCGGTGTGCAGCTCGCGGGGGTGGGTGAAGTGGGCCATGACGGCGACCTGTTTGCCCGCGGCCGCGATCCGCTCGAAGAGCCGCAGCAGCGAGTCGGCGTCCGCGTCGCTGACGAAGCGCTGCGGCCAGTAGGCCAGGGACTTGGTGCCGATGCGGATGGTGTGGACGCTCTCCACGCCGAGCAGGGGCTCCAGGTGTCCGGTGAGGCGCTCGGTGCTCATCACCATGGGGTCGCCCCCCGTCACCAGGACGTCGCTGACCTCGGGGTGGTCGTGCAGGTAGCGCACCAGGCGGTCCGGGCCGGGGGCGGCGAAGCGCAGGGACGGGTCGCCCACGAACTGCGCCCACCGGAAGCAGTAGGTGCAGAAGGAATGGCAGGACTGCCCCTGCGTGGGGAAGTACAGCACCGTCTCGCGGTACTTGTGCTGCAGGCCGGCCAGCCGCTCGCCCTCGTGCACCGGCACGTTGTACTCGCGCTGCCCGGAGGGGTGGGGGTTGAGCCCGGCGCGGATCCGGGCGACCTCGGCGGCCATCTCGCGCTTGCCCGCCCCGGAGCGCACGAGGGCCTCCAGGGAGCGCTCGTCGTCCTCGGGGAGCATGCCGCGCTGGGGGAAGACCAGGCGGAAGAGCGGATCCTGCGCCGGGTCCGTCCAGTCGATCAGCTGGTCGAGCACGTACTCGTTGACGCGGAACGGCAGGACGTGCGCCAGCAGGGCGATGCCGTCCCGGATCTGCGGGGAGAGCCCGTAGCGCCGGGCGATGTCGTCGATCTGCCGCGGACCGAAGGCACGGAAGCGGGTGGCGCCGACCGGTTGGTCGAGCATCAGTGTCATGCGGGGTCCCTCTGAATTCGGCGGAATAGCTGGGCGACGGCAGGCCGGCCCTTGTCGGCGGTCGTGGCGTCGAGCGCCGATTACCCCGCTGGGATTCGTTGATTCGAGTTTGTTTCCACAGCCATACATGTTTCGCATGGCGCCGATAAGAAAACCGAATTAAGCCGCCTGACCTGCCTTCATAATGCTCACAGGCAAGGAGGATAAGACCCCTCTATGGGGTGCGAACGGAATTCGTTTGAAAGGTGGGTGGCGCGGAAGTCGCTTCTCGTCAATGCCATTGAGTGTGGAAGGAAAGATCATCGATGATCGGTTGCCCGCGTCGCGGACGCACACCATGAGCCGCGCGGATGTCGCCCAGCCGGTGCTCATGCCGATGAGCCGGCCCCGGCCCGGGAGGTGCAGCGTCCTCGTCCACGCCGCCGGCGGTGGTGTCGGGGCCTACACGGGCGTCGGGTTCGCCCTGCGCCGGTCCGGCCCGGTCTTCGCCCTGCGCGGGTACGGGCTGGCGCCGGGGGAGGAGCCGGACCGCAGCGTCGACGCCATGACGGACCGGTACTGGTCGCTGCTGGCGGAACTCCCCGAGCCGCCGGGGCTGTTGTTCGGCTGGTCGCTCGGCGGAGTCGTCGCATGGGAGCTGGCCGCGCGGCTGGCCGAGGAAGGGCGGCGGCCACGGGTCGTGATGGTCGACAGCCCCGCCGCCCGCGTCGACCGTGACCCGGCGGCCGCACGGCGGTGGCGCGAGCGGGTCCACGCCTCCCTCGCCGCCGACGACAGCGGTGTTCCCGCCGCCCGGGTCACCGCGACCGCCGACGCGCACCTGGACGCCGTCCTCTCCTACCGCGCCCGGACGCGACACGACTGCCCCGCCCTGCTGATGCCGTGCGCCGACGAGGACAACGACGACCACTTGGCGGTCTGGCGCGAGGTCGCCCCGCGACTGACCGTACGGCCGCTGCCCGGCGACCACTTCACCGCCTTCGACGGCCAGCGGCTGCCCCTCCTCCTGGACCACCTCGGCGCCTTCCTCACCACGACGGAGGAGCAGCATGCCTGACGGTCTCCTGAGCCGGGCCCGCGCGGCGTTCGACGCGGCCCCGCCCGTGGGCGACCCCGCCTACGACCGGTACTGCCGCGTCCTCGGCGAGGAACTCGTCGCGCACTGGCCGCAGATCGCCAGGGCCAACGCGGCGGACGTCGCCACGGCCCGGCGACTGGGCATGCCGCCCACGCTGGTGGAGCGGCTGCGGCTGACCGAGGTCCACCGGGACCGGATGGCCGAGCTGACCGCGATGACCCGGGACGAACTGCGGCAGGTGCGCGAGACCGAGGTGCCCGTCTCCGGCGCGGCACGGCACGTCCACCGCGTCCCGCGGCCCCTCGGCGTCATCCTGATGGTCTACGAGGCGCGGCCCACCGTCACCGTGGACGGCGCCCTGCTCCCGGTCGCCGTCGGCAACGCCGTACTGCTGCGCGGCGGCAAGGAGACGGCCGCCACCAACGCCGCCCTCGAACGGGTCGTGCACGCCGCGCTCACCCGGGCCGGACTGCCCACGGGCCTCGTCACGGTGCTGGACGACCCGCGACGCCGGCTGCTGCGGGACCTGCTGAAGCGGCCCGACCAGGTGGACGTGCTGATCCCGCGCGGCAGCCCCGCGCTCGTCGAGTACTGCCGCACCAGCGCCATCCCGCTGATCGCCAGCGGCGGCGGCGTCAACCACCTCTACGTCCACCGCAGCGCCGACCTGGACCTCGCCGTGCGGGCCACGCTGGACAGCAAGCTGCCCGAGCCGGCCGGCTGCACCTCCGTCGAAACGCTGCTGCTCGACCGTGCCGTCGCCCGCGACTACCTCCAGGCCCTGGCGCGCGGTCTGGCGGGCCGTGAGACGGAACTGACCCTGCACACGGCACCCGAACTCAACGCGCTCGTCCCCACCACGCTGAAGACCGAACCCCTCGCCGCGCACGATCTGGGCCGGGAGTTCCTCGACCCGGTCGTCGCCGTCGTGCCGGTCGACGACGAGAACGCCGCACTGGACCACGTCCGCCGCCACGGCTCCGGGCACACCGAGGGCGTCATCGCCCGGGACCGGCACGTCATCGACGCCTACCGCCGCCGCGCCGACGCCGCGATGGTCGTGGTCAACGGCTCGCTGCGGCTGCACGACGGCCCGACCCTCGGTCTGGGCACCGAGATCGCCATCGCCACCGGCCGGCTGCACGTGCGCGGTCCCGTGACGCTCGGCGCACTGGTCACCCACAGCTACGTCACCGACGGCGCCGGCGCGCTGCGCGGCTGACGCCCGGCCTCCCCCCTCCCCGAAAGGCGTGCCATGCCCCAGGAACTGTCCCTCGACCGGGACGCCGTCGCCACCGTCGTCAAGAAGGTGGTCATCGCCGAATCACGGCTGTCCCTGCCGCCCGGCAGCGTCAGCGACGACGAACCGCTCGTCGGGGACCTGCTGAACGTGAACTCCCTCGGCTTCGTCGGCATGCTCGTGCGGATCGAGGACGAGCTGGACGTCACCCTGCCCGACGACCTCTTCGTGGGGCGCAGCTTCCGCACCGTCCGGGACCTGATCGACGTGGTGACGGCCGCGGAGGTGCAGCGGTGACGCACACGGTCCCCACCCGCTGGCGCAGCATCCTCCCCCACCTGTCCGAACCCCTGCCGCCCGACCGCACACCACCCCGCTCCGGTGACGGCACCGGGGAGATAAAGATCAACCTCCCGACCGAGCTGATCCGGCACAGCGTCTCCGCCCGTGAGTACTGGGACATACCCGCCCCGGTCGTCGAACGCTACCGCCAGTACCGCCCGACCCCGTTGTGGCGTGCCCGCGGCTTCGAGGAGGCCGTCGGCGCCCGCGTACCCGTGTACGTCAAGAACGAGGGCGTGAACATCTCGGGCAGCCACAAGCTCAACACGGCGCTCGCACAGGCCTACTACTACCGCAAGGCCGGTGTGAAGGAGCTGGTGACGGGCACCGGCGCGGGCCAGTGGGGCACCGCCATGGCCGCGGCCTGCGCCCTGTTCGGACTGCGCTGCCGGGTCTTCATGGTCGAGTCCAGCCTGCGGCGCAAGCCCTACCGCGGGGTCCTGATGCGGATGCTGGGCGCCGAGGTGCACGCCAGCCCCAGCGGCATGACCAAGGTCTCCGCCAAGGAGGACCCGGCCGTCGGCAACAGCCTCTCGCTCGCCATCGGGGAGGCCGTCGAGTACGCCGCCGAACACGACCGGGTGGCCTTCTGCATCGGCAGCGGCGAGACGTACAGCATCCTGCACCAGTCCGTCATCGGACTGGAGGCGGAGCAGCAACTCGCGGAACTGGACGCCCAGATCGGCGCGGTCGTCGGCTGCGTCGGCGCCGGATCCAACTTCGGCGGCATCGCGCTGCCCTTCCACGCCACCGCCCGGGCGGCGGGCCGCACGGGGCCCCGGCTGGTCGCCGCGGAGTCCAGCAGCACACCGAAGCTGACCCGCGGTGTCTACGCCTACGACAAGACGGACGCCACCGGCAGCGGCCCGATGGAGCCCATGTACACCATCGGCAGCGACTACCGGATCCCGGACGCGCACACCGCGGGCCTGCGCTTCCACGGCGCGGCGAAGCTCATCTCCGCGATGCGGCACAGCGGCGACGTCGAGGCCGTGGCGGTCAGCCAGGCGGACGCCCTCGACGCGGGCCGGCTGCTCGCCCGCCACGAGAGCGTGCTGCCGGCGCCCGAGTCCGGCCACGCCCTGGCGGCCGCCGCCCGGATCGCCGCCTCGCCCGGCACCACCGGCGGGGTCCTGGTGTGCGTCAGCGGCCACGGCTACCTGGACCTCGGGGCCTACGAGCACTTCCTCGACGGCGGGGTCGAGGACCAGTCCCCGCCCGACGAGGCACTCGCCCGCGCGGTGGCCGGGCTGACGAGGGTGGAGACCGGCTCGTGACGGCCACCGCGGCCCCGTCCGTGCGGACCGGCATCCTCGACTGCGTGCAGGTCAACCTGGCGCTCCTCGCGGACCGCCGGCACGGGCCGGGACGGCACCTCGCCCTCGGCGCGCGGCTGCGCTTCCGGCCGGGGCCGGGCCCGGACGGGCTGCCCACGGTCGACCCGCCGCCGGAGGAGCACCTGCGCGAGGGAGCCGCCCTCGTGGGCCTGCGGCCGGACTCCTTCGCCCACCGCGTCCCCGCGCGGCGGCTGCGCGCCCTGGCCGGACGCGCGCCGGTGGTCTACGCCGTCGCCGACTCGCACGACATGCCGTGGCTGCCCTACGCCGGCCGGGCACACATGGAGCACAGCTTCCTCGTCGGCGCCCACCGCGACGGCGCCGAGGTCGAGGACGCGTACGACAACGAGACCGCGTGGGGCCCGGCCCGGCCCGGCCGGTGGACGTTGCCCTGGGAAAGCCTGCCGACCGCCTCCTTCGCGTGCACCCTGTCACCCGCACCCGGGTACCGCGCGCCCGCGCCGGAGCTGTCCCTGGACGATCCGGCGGCCTACGTCGACGCCTACGCCACCCACCCCGACCGGCTCGCCGCCCTGCGCCGGCTGACCGCGGAGACCTGGCTGCTGACGCGGGCCCGGCACCTGCACGCCGCCTACCGCGAGCACCTCGGCGAGCGGCTGGACGCGCGGGACCACCTGCGCCGCTGGGACCGGCTCACCGCGACCGCGTTCATCGCCCAGCGGCGCGCCGAACGGGGCAGGCCGGTCCCCGACGCCCTGCTGCCCGAACTGACGTCCCTGCTCACCGCCGACCGCGAGGTGTTCGCCCTGCGCGACCACCGGCCCTGACCTGCCGATCCCCCCTCACACCCAAGCGACGGAGAAGCCGTGAACCAGCACTTCATCGACCTGCTGACGCCCTTCCTGCCCAACCTCGGGGACCGTCCCCTCACCGAGGACAGCCGCCTGCACGACCTCGGGATGAACTCCATGAAGGCCATCGACCTGCTCTTCGCCCTCGAGGACGGACTGGGGGTCTCCCTCCCGGACGAGGACCTCAACGACACCACCTTCGCCACCGCCGGCAGTCTGTGGGCCGCGGTGCAGCGGGCACAGGGTGCCGCCGAAGGGGACCGCAGGGCGGCGGCATGAGCGTCTCCGCCGCGCGGGAGGCCACCACCGCCGCCGGTTCCCGGCTCGCCACACTGCCCGCCGACGCGAGCGGCGCCGACCTCTGGCGCGCGCTCGGCGCGGAGAACCGGCTGGCCGGTGCCTACCGCGGCAACGATCCGCGCCGGGGCGTCGACGCGACCGCGCTGGGCGCCCTGCTCACGGACGTCGACCGCCGCTTCGGCGTCGGCTCGACGCTGGCCGTGACCGTGCCGCTGGCCACCTGCCTGCCGCTGCTGGCCCGGGGGACCGGTCCGGCCGCCCGGACCCTCGCCGACAGCCTCGACGGCCGCACCGTCGTGGCCCTCGCCGCCACCGACGAGGACTCCGGCTGCGACCTGGCGGCACTGGACACGCGCGTCTCCTTCGACGGGGACCACCTCCGGCTCGACGGAACCAAGCGCTGGATCACCAACGCGACGACGTGCGGCGCCGCCCTCGTCCTCGCCCGCCACCGGCCCGGGCCCCACTTCACCAACTTCACGTGGGTGCTCGTACCGGCCGGCGCACCCGGCGTGCGCGTCGAACCGGCCGGCACGGAGCTGTTCGACGGCTCCGGCACCGGGCACCTCACCTTCGAGGACGTCCGGCTGACCCGCGACCACGTCGTGGGCGGCACCGGCCGGGGACTGAGCGCGTTCGCGGCCCATATCGCCACCGAGCGGCTGGCCGGGGCCCTGTGGGCGGTCGCGCTGTGCGAGCGCGTGCTGCGCGACACCGCCCGCTACCTGGGGCGGCGCCGGCACGGCGGCGGGGTCCTGTGGGACCGGGAGGCGATACGCCAGCGCTGGGCGGGCGCGCTGCTGCGCTCCCGCCAGCACCGCGCCCTGACCGAGAGCCTCACCGAGGCGGTCGCCGAACGCCGCGACACCTCGGCCGCTGCGCTGCTCAAGGCCAGCGCCGCGGAGACCGTCGAGCACGTCCTCGACGTGTGCGCCCACCTCCAGGGCGCGCACGGCTTCCGCACCGGTGGACCGCAGCATCTGCGGGCGCAGGCGGCGCTATTCGGGATCGGCGGCGGCACGACCGAGGTCGTCCTGGGCATCGTGGCCGAAACGGCTTCCCAGACCGATGCCGGGGAGTCGCCGTGAAGGCCCTGGAGACCAGCCCGGGAGTCTGGGTGGCCACCGGTGAGGCGTCCAGCGCCCGCCTGACCCCCGCCGACCTCGCCACGGCACGCGACCGGCCGGCCTGGCGTGCGCGGCAGATCCTGGCCGGGCGTGCGCTCCTGCGCGGCCTGCTCGCGGAGGTGGCGCCCGGCGACGCCGGTGAGCCGGTCGTGCCCGGCCACAACGGCAAACCGCTCCTGGCGGGCCGCTGCCGCCCCGGCATCAGCATCTCGCACGACGGGGACCACACCGTCGTGGCCGTCGCGCCCGGCCGCCGCGTCGGGGTCGACGTGCAGGTGCCGCCGCGGCACGTCGGCGACTCGATGGTCCGGCGGTGCGCCGCCCGCTACACGGCCCACCTCGACCGCATGCCGGCGTCCCTGCGGCACACCGTCTTCACGGAGATCTGGACGGTCCAGGAGGCCTGTGTGAAAGCCGACGGGACCGGTATCGGAGGGCTCCCCTGGAGCATCGACGTGCCCCCGCATCTCGACCACGGCGACTGGCGCGGACTGCGCTGGCGCAAGGTGCGGGACCTCATCGACGTACCCGTGGCGTGCGCTTGGGAGGCGACACCATGACACCTGCCCTGTCCTGCTACTCCACCACGCTGGTGGAGTACCTGGGAGGCGCGGCGGCCGATCGGCTCGCGGCGGCGGTGCACCTGTGGGTGCGCACCGACGGACCGGACGGCGCGCTCGCCTTCTCCCACCACGACCGCATCGACGGCGGAACCCTGGTCCACGACCACCGGCCGGACTGGCCGTCGGCCCGTGCGGCGCTGGCCGGCCTGCTCGCCGAACAGGGGCAGGTGATCGTGTCGGGCAACGCCTTCCACCTGCCCTGGTCACCGCACCACGGGGTGCGGACCGTCCCCCACTGGTTCCTGCTGCGGGGTCACGACGCGCGGGGGTGGCTGGTGGCCGACCCGTTCCACGCCCTGATGCCCGGCGGCGAGCAACTGCCCTACGCCGGAGTGCTCGACGACGACTCGCTGCGGCGGGCGCTGACACCGGTGGGCCGGCTCGACCCGGCCGTCAGCAACCGGGAGGTGCACGCCTTGGGGGAACCGGTGGACACCGGCCCCATGGACGCCTACCGCTGGCTGCGCCGGACCGCCACCGTCCCGGCCCGGGTCCCGGCGCGGTGGCCGGGCACCTGGCTGCGCGAGCCGCGGGAGGTCTTCACCCACCTGCGGGACCGCCTCACCTGTGACGGGGATCTGCTGGAGCGGCACATCGACGACCTGTGGGCGGCGTCCCGGCACCAGCTGCACCGCCTGGGGCCGGACCCCGACCCGGAACTGGCCGACGCCTGGGCGCAGTTGCCCAAGGCCCTGCGCTTCGCCGCCGACTCCGCGCGGCGCGGACGCCCCCGTACCGGTGTGGTCGAGCGGGCCCTCGACACCCTCGCCGCGCTCACGACCGGCAGGGAGGTGAGCCGTGCTCGGGGTTGAGACGACCACGGCCCATGCGGACCCGCCGGCCGGGACGGTGGTGGACGAGGCGCTCTTCCGCGCGACGATGACGGGTCTGGCCAAGTGCGTCGCGGTCACGACCGCCCTCGGTGCGAACGGGCCGGTGGGCTGCACCACGACCTCGCTGATGTCGCTGTCCGTGGCGCCGCCGAGCGTGCTGCTGGCCTTCGGCAGGGGCGGGCGCACCCTGGACGACCTCCTCGGCGCCGGCCGCTTCGCCGTCAACGTGCTGTCCCACACGCAGGGGCCGCTGGTCCGGCGCTTCGCCACCGGCACCCCCGCACAGCGCTTCCGTGACACGCCGCACGCCGTGCTGCGGGGCGTCCCGGTCCTGCACGACGCCGCCGTCGTGATGACCTGCGTCGTCGCGGAGACCCTCACCGCCGTCGACCACGTCCTGGTCATCGGCACCGTGCGCCATCTGAGCACCACCCCCGGTTCCCCGCTGGTGCTCGTCACCGGCGAACCGCACATCGCCACACCCGTGCCGCCCGCCCCGGCCGCGACCGACAACCTGCGTTGACCTGGAGAGACCATGCCAGCGACTCCCGCACCCGAGGTGACCCACCGGCCCGACGAACGCTTCGACGAGTTCCTCCTGGCCGCCGCCGCCACCCACCCCGACCACCCCGCCGTGGTGGAGTACGCGGACGGCGCGGAACGGGTGACGACCTTCCGCCGCCTGCGGGAGACCGCCGAGCGGTACGCCGCCCAACTGGACCGTTTCGGCCTGGAGATCGGCGAACGCGTTCTGATCGTCTCGGACACGTCCGCCGAGGCCGTCGCCCTCGTCCTGGCGTGCGCGTCGCGCGGCCTGCCCTTCGTCCCGGTCAGCCCGGAGACCCCGGCCGAACGGCGGGCGACGATCGAGCGGCTGGCCGAGCCCGCGCTGTGCCTGACCGCCGACGGGGAGCCGCAGGCGGCCGTGGGGCACGGCCGGTTCGGCGGGGGGACCATCGAGGTGCCGCGACCGCCGGTGCGCCGTGCAGGGGCGAGGCGCGCCGTGACACCGACCGACACCGCCTACATCATCTTCACGTCGGGCACCACGGGCCGGCCCAAGGGCGTGGTGATGAGCCACCGGTCCGTCGTCGCCTTCTACCGCGGCATGATCGCCGAGGGGTTCGTGTCGGTGGGCGACCGGGTGGCGTCGACGTCCCCGCTCCAGTTCGACTTCTCGCTGCTGGACATCGGCATGGCGCTGGGCAGCGGGGCGGCGGTGGCCCCCGTCCCCCGGGCCCTGCTGCGCTGGCCGACGAGGTTCCTCAAGGTGCTGCGCGTCACCCGGGCCACCCACGTCAACGGTGTGCCGTCCATCTGGCGGCAGTCGCTGCGCCACATCCCCGGTCGGCTGGCCGACCTGCCCGATCTGCGCGGAGTGCTGTTCTGCGGGGAGGAGTTCCCGCCGGCCGAACTGCGCCACCTGCAGCGGCTGCGGCCCGGCATCCGTCTGATCAACTGCTATGGGGCGACGGAGTCCATGGCGGCCAGTTTCGCCGAGGTCCCCGACCCGCTGCCCGACGACGTGACGCACCTGTCGATCGGCAACGGGCACCGGGGCACCGACATCCTCCTGCTGGACGCCGAGGGGTCACCCGTGCGGGAGGAGGGCGTCGTCGGTGAGATGTACCTGCGCAGCCCGGCCCTGATGACCGGGTACTGGGGGGACGCCGAGGCCACGGACGCGGTCCTCGTCACCGACCCGCTGGAGCCCCGCTCCGGTCAGCGCCTGCTGCGGACCGGCGACCTGGCCTTCCGGGGTGCCGACGGCGCGCTGCGCTTCTGCGGGCGGCGGGACTCCCAGGTGCAGATCCGCGGCAACCGCGTGGAACCGGCCGAGGTGCAGCGGCGGCTGCTCGCCCACCCGGAGGTCTGCGAGGCGGCCGTCGTGGTGTCCGAAGGGGCCGACGGGGAGGCCGAGTTGTGCGCGTTCGTCGTGCTGGCGGACGGCGCGGCCGGTACGGCCGAGAGCGATCTGCGCGCCTTCTGCCTGCGAGCGATGCCCGCGTACATGGCGCCCGGCGTGGTGCGCATCGTGGACGGCCTCCCCGTCAACCAGCACGGCAAGACCGACCACCGGCGGCTGCTCGCCCAGCTCCTCAGCGACGCCGCCTGAGCGGCCCCCGGGCTCCGCGGCTCCCGCAGCGGGGCCCGGGGCCCGCTCAGCCCGCGCTGACCACGTCGGAGGCGGCTTTGAGCACGGCGTCGAGCGCCGGGTGCCCGGTGTCGCCGCGCCGCCACAGGGCCTGCGTGTAGGTGGAGGTGGCGGGGCGCCAGTCCACGACCCGGCGGAGCCGGCCGTCGGCCAGGTCCTCGGCCACCGTGACCTCGGGGAGCAGCCCCACGCCTATGCCGCTCTCGGCCAGGCGCTTCACCGCCGTGATGGAGTCGAGCCGCAGCGTCCGCCCCGCCCGCAGGGTCGACTCGACCTCCTGCAGGAGCGCGCCGCAGTGGCGGACGTCGAGGTCGGCACTGACGAGGATCGACGACCCCGCCTCCTTTGGGCCTCGGCGCCCGAGGCCCGGTCGTTCTCCGGCCACCAGGGCGAACGGCTCGGGACGGAGATCGCAGTGCTCCACATCCTCGTCTGACGCCCCGCTCCCTATCATGAACACGCAGTCCATCTGGCCGTTGCGCAGCATGACGAGCGCTTCCTGGGGGGTGGACAGGCGGAGCGACACGTCCATGTCCGGATAGCGCAGGAGCAGGTATTCGATGAGCGGGAGCAGTCGGTGGTTGATGAGGCTTTCCGACGCGCCGACGCAGATTCTTCCCTGCGGCGTGAGTGACGCGTCCGCGATGCGCCGGACGTGACCGCTGAGCCGCACGATCTCGCGGGCGTGTTCGAGGATGGAGCGGCCGGCCCTGGTCGGCCGCACACCGCCGGGTAAGCGCTCCAGCAGGGGCAGTCCGAGCGACCGTTCCAGTGCCTTGATGCGATTGGTCACGGTGGGCTGGGTCACCCGGAGCACGCTCGCGGCCCGTGTCACACTCCCCGCTTCCACTGCGCCCAGGAATGCTTCGAGATGCCGCGTGTCCAATTCTTCCCCCGTGTGAGTAGACCCGTCGAAATACAAGCCGGCAGGCGTCGGCTTTTCCTTCCCCCGCTGTGTCGCCCTTTCATTCCGGTGACGAATGGCATACATGTGGTCACGGTGTTGCGAGCGTAGCGTCACCCTTGCCCTTCATCAACATGTTTGGTACTGACAATTATGGGGAGGTGCCTTTTCCCGGACGGGCGATTTTGCGTCAGTTCCGGAACCGGCGTGGGGAATGTCAGGCATCGGTACGCGCACGAAGGACTGACCTCATGAGGGGAGGGCGCATCGCGCGGGGACCCACCACGCGGCGCTGGAGGTGGCGGCACCGACAGTGGCCACTTTCCGCCGGTACCGTGGGGCGAACGGAGGGGTGCGGCGGAGCGGTCACTGCGCTGGGTTCGCGAGTCGAGGCCGCGGTGGAACCGCGGCCGGCATGCGCCGCCTGGCTTCCGACGGTCCGGAGCCGACACCGGCTCACGTGACGGATCTCGTCCGGGCCCCCGGAGGCCGAGGTGGCGTCGCCCCCGCGACAGTCCCGGGGCGGCGCCACCTCAACTCACCTGCCCGCACTGCCGGCACGGCTCGTTTCCGCACGCGGCACGGGCGGCGGCCCGCCGGTTACAGGTCCTGAGACGGGAGGGGCGCTGTCGGTCAGGCCGCCACACGTTCCGCCGCGAGGAACTTCTCCACGAGCTCCTGCGCACGACGGTCGAAGTCGGCGTACTGCGCTGTGCGTTCGGCGCCCGCGACCGCTTCGCCGATCAGGAGGTTGCCGTCGGAGTCGACGCGCTGCGGGCGCTCCTCGGCGTCGGTGAGCAGGCCGACGGTGGAGTGGGAGAACCCGCAGTAGTAGGCGATGCCCTCGCTGAGATTGGTCTCGAGAACGGTCTGCATCCCCGCTACGACCGGGTCGTCGGCGGTGGCACCGGCCAGCCCCAGCCACAGGATGCGCTTGCCCGCGAGGCGGGGCCGGCTGCGGCCGTAGGCGAACCCGTAGTTCCACACGCGGTCGATCCACCCCTTGAGGAGGGCGGGCACGCTCTGCCAGTACACCGGGAAGACGGCGACCACGACATCGGCGTCGAGGACGCGCTGCATGTGGGCGTGGGTTTCGTCGGAGTACCTCTTCTCCCGGTTGCCCCAGTCCGGCTGGTCCGCCACGGTCATGCGCGGGTCGAACCCCTCCGTCTGGAGGTCGAGCAGGTCGACGCGGTAACCGGCGGCTTCGAGCCGGTCGGCGGCACGGCGGGCCGTGTGCGCGGTGAGGGAATCGGTGCGGTGGTGTGCGACGACGACGAGGGCTGTCCCGCCCTGGCTGTCCTGCTGCGTCACGGTGTCTCCCGGCTGGTCTCGGTCAGTTCGACGAGTCCAGTACAGCCGCGACGGCATAGATGATCCATGGGAGAAACGCTCGGAAACATAGGGGATCGTCTACGGTGGTCTCCGTGGATCCTCTGAGTTCGCTCCTGAGCGGCATCCGGGCCGAGGGATCGGTCGTCACCCATGCCGTACTGGCACAGCCCTGGACCATCCGCTTCGCCGATGCCGCACCGCTCACGATGATCAGCGTCCTGCGCGGCGGCGGCACGCTGCTGCTGCCCGACGGAACCCGACGCGTCGTCGGCGCGGGCGACACGGCCATCGTGCGCGGCCCCGAACCGTTCCACCTCGCGGACGATCCCGCGACCGTGCACAACGCTCACGCCGCCTACGAGATCGCCTGCTTCACCACGGACAGCGAATGCGCCGCCCAGGAACTCGGCGGCATCCACTGGGGCGCCGACTCCGAGGAGGCGACCGCGCTGATCGTGGGCGCCTACCGCGCCTCGGGCCACCGCCACGAGCGACTCCTGCGGGCCCTGCCGCCCGTCCTGGTGGTCGAGGAGGACGCCGAGGTCTGCGCCTGGCTGGAGACGGCCGCCGCCGACGCCGCCCACCACTCGGCCGGTTCACAGGCGTTGATGGACCGGCTCCTCGACTGGGCCCTGGTGTGCACGCTGCGCAGCTGGTTCGACAAGGCGGGCGCCGACGCGCCCAGCTGGTACCGGGGTCTCGCCGACCCGGTCCTGGCCCCCGCCCTGCAGTCCTTCCACGACCGTCCCGCCCAAGCGTGGACGGTGGCTTCCCTGGCCGCTCGGTCCGGCGTCTCCCGGGCCCTGTTCGCCAAGCGTTTCACCCAGCTGATGGGCCGTCCGCCCCTGGCCTACCTCACCGAGTGCCGCTTGGACGAGGCCGCGGCCCTGCTGACCGACACCGACCTCGGCATCGCCCAGATCGCCAGGTCCGTCGGCTACGCCGACGCGTTCGGCTTCAGCGCCGCGTTCAAACGCCACAAAGGCATGAGCCCCAGCGCGTACCGCACCGCGGCGGCTTCGGCGGACCGGACTTCCCTCCGGCCGGGATAACCGGCGGCGTGCGGAGCGGGATACGCCGGGAAGCTTACCGCGCGCCGGCTACGGGCCGCCCCGCTCACCGCAGGTGAGAGCAGTCGGCAGTGGGATCCTGGCTGAGGGTGATGACGTCGTCGAGCCGGTCGCGCACGGCGAGCAGGTCGGTGATCTGCTGATCGATGCGCGCACGCTCGGCCGCCAGCCGGTCCAGGAGCGCCAGGGGCGCCCGCGTCGCGCCCGAGTCCACGCACGGCAGCACCTCGCGGACCACTCTGCTCGGGAGGCCCGCGGCGTACAACTGTTGGATGAGCCGCACCCGTTCGACGGCGGTGTCGGGGTAATGCCGCTGGCCGCCGGGGCTGCGCCACGCCTGAAGCAGGCCCTGCTCCTCGTAGTAGCGCATCGCCCGAACGCTCACCCCGGCCCTGCCCGCCACTTCACCGATGCGCATTCGCCCTCCTTGGTCCGGGCGGCGGCCCGCCCGACTTGCACCTGACGTCGGCGTCAGCTTTTAGCGTAGTGGGCGTCGGCACTCGCCGGCCCCTTGCCCACAGAACTGACGAACGGCCGGGTCAGGCCGCGTCGGAAGGCGGAACGCCATGCGCGCAGTCCGGTACCACGAGTACGGCGGTGTGGAGACCCTGGTGGTCGAGCAGGTGCCGGACCCGCATCCCGGTCCGGGCGAGATCCGGGTCCGCGTCGCGGCAGCCGGCGTCAATCCCGTCGACTGGAAGGTGCGCTCCGGCGCGGTGCAGGCGGTCCTGCCCGTGGACCTGCCCGCGATCCCCGGGCGTGATGCCGTCGGCGTGGTCGACGAGATCGGTGAGGGCGTGCAGGGCGTGGACGTCGGCGACCGTGTCTTCGGGCTGGGCGGTGTCACCGGCGCGACAGCGGAGCTGGCCGTGCTCTCGGCCTGGGCCCACGCGCCCACGACGTGGACCGACGCCGAGGCCGCCGGTGCCGGTCTGGCATCCGTGACCGCGCTGGGCGGGCTCAAGGCGCTCGGTCCCGTGCGGGGGCGCACCCTCCTCATCGAGGGCGCCGCCGGAGGCGTGGGCAGTGCCGCGGTGGAGATCGCGGTGGCCCAGGGCGCCACAGTGATAGGGACGGCCGGCGAGCGCAACCACGCCTTCCTCACCCTGCTCGGAGCGGTCCCCACCACCTACGGCCCTGGCCTCGCGGAGCGTCTCGCCACCTTGGCGCCGGACGGTGTCGACCTCGTGCTCGACACCGCGGCCTCCGGGTCCCTGCCCGATCTCATCGCCGTCGTGGGTGACCCCGCGCGGGTGGCGACGGTCGCCGACTACGCCAACGCGCACCGCCTCGGGGTGCACCTGGCCAACGCGGAGAACGACTCCCCCCTCCTCGCCGCAGCGGCCGACCTCGGTCGGCAGGGCCACTACACACCCCGCATCGAGCGGACCTACCCGCTGGAACAGACCGCGGAAGCCCATGCGTACGCAGAACGCGGACACACGCGGGGGAAGGTCGTGGTGTCCGTCTGAGTTCGGCCGTCTCATTGCGTCATACGCAATGGGTGGGGAATCCGTCGATAACGATTCGATCGCCCGGCAAGAAATCTCCCTAGATTACTTGTCAGTATTCCTGGTTCCCTCCGCATCGAGGAGGGGGGTTGGGCGCTCGAGAATTCATGCCAGACAGCCCAGAGCGGTCATATCCCACGCCGCCCGAAGCGGTCCGAGGGTCTGTGGTTCGAAGGTGAACATGTGTCACCAAGGGCCCGTGAGCTGGATCGTTGGAACGCGTGGCCTCTTGTTCGCTTGTTGCGCGGGAGGTCATGGGGCACTCTGTGCACGCGTCGCGATCACCGCATGCGTTCGCTCTTGCTGTCAGCAGGAATTCCGTCGGCGAAGGAGCCGGACCGGGGCCGCGTCCGGACTCGCCCACCCTTCTTCCCGGACGGGTCAGCACCTGTGCGTCGCCGCCTCGGTCGGCAGGCAGGACCGATGGGCCCACAGAACGAAAGGGGACGACATCGTGCACGATCCCGCAGGCTTCCACTCGTCGGGACACGAGAGATCCGTCTGGCCGTCAGACATGACCCTGGCTGAAGCCTTCACGGGAAATCGGAGTCCGGCGGAAGTCAACAACTCCGTGACGGAACTCATGAACCGGCATTGGCAGGCGGTCCACACGTACGCCACCTTGTGCACATCCTCGGCCCGTGACGCCGGCATCCTCACCGGGGTCGCGTTCATGCGGAAGTTCGCCAGCGCCCACCGCCGCTCGGGCCCGGTGTACGCCTGGCGTCCCGCGCTGCTGCACGCCGTGAAGCGGATCGCGCTCGAGTGGGGCGCGACCGGCAGGGCCAGGGCGGCGCATCCAGAGCTGCGCACCGGCGGTGGCGATCCCCTGGTGGTGCCGGGGACTCATCCGCCGGACCATCGTCTCCTCCTGAGCCGTGCGTACCACCAGCTCCCTGAAATCGCCCAATGTCTGCTGTGGCACACGCTCGTGGAGGGTGAGGACATCAGCGGCCCGGCCGCTCTGGTGGGTCTCGACGCGGAGAGCGCCCGCCATGAACGGGACCGGGCGTTGATGACGCTGCGGGCCTCGTGCGTCCATGCCCATCTCACGCTCGCCGTCGACGAACAGTGCCGCCGCTACAACCGGCTCATCGAAGCCGTCACCCGTGCGAGCCATCCGGTTCATCTTCCCGATCTCCGCCGCCACAGCCGCCAGTGCTCCCACTGCCGCCACGCACTGGACCAACTGCACGACTGGCGGCAGCGTCTCCCTGTGCTGCTCGCCGAAAGCGTGCTGGGCTGGCGCGCCCACGAGTACCTCTCGGCGCGCGACAACGACACGAACGCGGCCGAGCGGATCAGGAAGGGCCGTCGTTCGTCCACCGGTGGCCCAGCGGAGCGAAGGCGCGGCTCCCGTCCGGGAAGCCGCTCGGCGGTGCTGGCCGCGGCGATGGTTCTGGTCCTGGCCGCGGCGGGTTCCACGATCGCGGTCTACCTCACCAGCGCAACGGCGACACGAGCGGCGGAGGACCGGGGCGGTGTCCCGCCCCGGCTCGCACCGCCGGTTGGCGGCGCCGAAGCCGGGCAGCGACGGCAGCGGGAGCCCGCCCCGCCGACCGTGAGCTCGTCCCCGTCCGCGCCCCAGGGCGCTACCGCACGTGGGAGCGGTACCACGGTGCCGACCGCCCTTCTGAGTGGGGCGCTCGGGGATGCTGCGGCACCCGGACGTGCCCAGCGGGGCGAGGAGGGCGACGGCACGTCAAGTCCGGCCGACTGCCCGGCCTGCCGGAGAAGTCAACAGGCCCGGGACGCGCGCCCGGCCGGGGATGACGGCGACCGCCGTCCGAGAGGCCGAGCGGAGCACGGCCGCGGCGACGACCGGCCGGAACGGGCGAGGGACCGTGACCGGCCCACCCCTCGCGACGAACGGACCCGGCACCCGCACCGCGGCGAACCGCAACGGCACGAGGACCCGCCCGTCCACGACAGGAGACGGTCCCGCTAGCGGTACGGTCGCGTCGATCCCTCACATCGTGGTGACAGGGGCGCTCCCGAGGAACCCCGGAGCACCGATGCGGGTCATCGACGTGACCGATGACCTCCGGCTCCGTACGGTCCTCATGGTCGTCGGTGTGGACAGGCGGTCCTGTACCAGGGGGCCGCCACGAAGCGAAGGACCGCCTGTCGGGGAACGCCTGTGCGTCACACCGAGGCCAGTGCCTCCGTCGGTGTCAGCCGGGACGCGCGCACGGAGGGGTATACACCCGCCGCCATACCGACCAGGACCGCCCCGCCGAGTCCGCCGACGAATGCCGTCGGCGGGACGACGGGGGGCCAGCCCTGGAAGGCCGCGTATCCGGCGACAGCCGCCGTCCCCAGGATCGTCCCCGCCGCGCCGCCGAGGAACGACAGGGCGACGGACTCGGTGAGGAACTGGCCTCTGATCTGGCCACGATTGGCGCCCAGTGCCCGGCGCAGACCGATCTCGCGGCGGCGTTCCAGCACGGAGACGAACATGGTGTTGGCGACCCCGACGCCGCCGACCAGCAGCGACACGGAGGCGAGGCCGAGGAACAGCGCGCCGAACGTCGTCTGCGTGACGCGTTTCGCGGCGAGCGCGTCCGAGGGGCGGCTGACCTGGACGACACCGGGCAGCTGCGGGTTGACAGTGGGGGCGAGTACGTCGCGCACCTCCTCCACGGCGTCGTCCCGCGACTGCAGGTAGATCACCGTGGGGTGTCCGTCGAACCGCAGCTGTGCGCGGGCGGCCTCCCAGCCCACCAGCACGGCCCGGTCGAGGTCGGGCGCGAGCCGTACCGGATCGAGGATGCCGACGACGGTGAACCACTTGCCGTCGATGGGGATCTGCGGCGGCTGACCGTCCCCGTCCAGGCGGGAGAAGCCCAGGCGGGCGGCGGCGTCCGCACCGAGGACGACGGTGGGGAACCGCTCTCCGGTCTCCGTCAGGAACGTGCCGGAGGCCACTTCGCCGTTGACGGCCTCGAGAAGGTTCCGTTTCGCGGCCAGGACGGCGAGGCCCGTGTAGTCGTTGCGCGGCATGCGGTCGGAGCGGTGCACTGCGGCGTGCGTGTTGGCGACCGCGCTGGCCACGGTGACCGGGCCGATCCGCTCCACCATCGCCACGGAGTCCTCCGGCAGCTTGACGGGACCACCTCCCCGGTCGGCCGGCTGGGCGCGCAGCACGTTCGTGCCGAGCGCGGACAGTTCCCGCATCAGGGCACGTTCGCTGGAGGCCGGGATGCCCGTGGCGATGATCATAACGGCGATGCCGATGGCGATGCCCAGGGCCGACAGCACGGCGCGCAGCTTGCGGGTGCGGATGCCGAGCAGGCCCAGTTCGAGCAGATCCACGGGGGCGAGGCGGACCGGTCGGGTGAAGGCGGTCGCGGTGCCCGGGGTGGGTGAGGCGGTTTTACCGCGGGGGCGGTGGTCAGGCGGCGAGGACGATGCCCGCGCTTCTGCACTCCCTGTGGTGCCGCGCGTCATGTCGGTCACCGGGTGCCCCCCGGGTACGGGTCCGGGGGGACCGGCCCGCTCGCCGCGACGGGGGCCGCGGTCGGGGCGTCCGGGCGGCCCGTGTCGACCGCCAGGCGGCCGTCCAGCAGCTCGACCCGGCGGGGCAGGCTCGCGGCGATGCCCCGGTCGTGCGTGATGACAGCGATCGTGGTTCCTTCGTCGTTCAGTCCGGTCAGCAGTTCCAGGACGGCCTTGCCGTTGTTGGTGTCCAGGGCGCCCGTAGGCTCGTCGGCGAGGACCAGGGCCGGCCGGTTCACCAGGGCTCGGGCGATGGCGACGCGCTGGCGCTCACCGCCGGAGAGCTGGTGGGGAAGATGACCGGTGCGCTGGCCCAGACCCACCCGGGCCAGCGCCTCGCGCGCCAGCTGCCGGCGCCGCCCTCTCGGTACCCCCGCGTACAGCAGGCCTGTGGCCACGTTCTCTTCCGCGGTCAGCCCGTCGGTGAGGTGGAACTGCTGGAAGACGAACCCGAGCCGGCGCCCGCGCAGGGCGGACAACCGGCGGTCGGAGAGCTCGGCGATGTCCTGCCCGGCGAACTCCACGGTGCCGCGGGTCGGCCGGTCAAGGGTGCCCATGATGTTGAGCAGCGTGGACTTGCCGGATCCGGAGGGGCCGACGATCGCGACGAGCTCGCCCTCCTCGACGGTGAGCGACACGTCGTCCAGCGCCGTCACCCCGCCCGGGTAGGCCATGCCGACGCGGCGCACGGCGAGTACGGGCGCGCTCACGAGGCGGTCACCACCGTGGTGCCCTCGGCGAGCCCCTGTCCCGCGATCTCCACCATGCCCTTGGCGAACAGGCCGGTCTCGACGGCGACCAGACGGCCGTCCTCCTGCTGGACGGCGTAGCCGCCCTCGGAGCGCGCCAGGAGGGCGCCGACCGGCACGGCGAGCACGTTCTCGTGGACCTCGCCGGTGAAGCGCACCGTGACGGGTGCCGAGTCGAACGCGTCCGCAGCGTTCCGGTCGTCGAAGGTGACGGTGACGTTCAGCCTGGGTGAGGCGGCCGGGTCCGCCTCGTCGGCGGCGGCGACCGTCGTGCTGACGGAGGTGACCTTCCCGGGGACCTCGGTGTTGTCGGGGAGCCGCACCACGGCCTCGTCCCCGCGCTTGATCCCGCCCAGCTCCAGGGTGGCGACCGGCACGCTGACGGACTTGCCGGTGGTGGTGACGGTCATCAGCTCACCGGACGCGTCGTCCCCGAGTTGTGCCTTGACCTCGCCCACCCGTACCCGGCCCGGCACCACGGCGATGTCACCGGCGCTGAGCGTGCCGGTCGCCGTCATGCCCTCGTCGGTCTGCCATCGCTTGACGGCGGCGACGAGGGAGGACGTGAGCACGCCGTCTCCGCGGGCGACACGAACGGGGGAGGGGGTGGCAACCCCGGTGCTCCCGGCCGCGGAGCCGGGGGTGGTGTCCCCGGCTCCGCCCGAGCCGGCGTCGTCCGTGCCTGTCCCGGCCGTGACCGTTCCCGCGGTGTCCCTCGCCTTCGCGTCGCCGGGGGCGTCCTTCGCCGTGCCGGAGTCGGTGCTCCCCGAGTCGGAGGTGCCGGCTGCGGTCGCCCCGGTGTCCGCTCCGGCAGTACCGGATGCCCCGGCACCGGCCGTACCGGACGCCGAAGGGCTCGCCTCGTCCTCGGGCCCGCCGCCCCGGCTCCCGGGCGCCGCGGCCGGTGAGCGCGGTGTCACCATCGTGCCCACCGCAGGCTGAGGGCCGATGTCGTAGCCCATGGCTCTCAGGTTGTCCGCGACCACCCGCACGTCGCGACCGACCAGGCCCACGGTGTCCAGGGAGCGGAACAGCGGCGTGCCCCCGTAGAACACCAGCGCGGGCCGATCGTCCGCCCGGTAGAGCTGGTCGCCGCGCTGGATGACGTCTCCGGGGGACGGCAGCCAGGTGACCAGGCCCCCGGTGCCCTTCACCGTCCGGGGCGCGCCGTAGCCGAGCGTGCCGTGCAGCGTCTGGTCATTGGCGAGATCCGTCCTGGTCACCTGGACTGTCCTGACCTTCCGTCCGCCGTCGGTCACCTCCGCCTCACCGTCGCCCCGCAGGGCGACCGTCACGGTGCCGACCACGACGGCCGCGGCCAGCGTGGCCACCGAGGCCACGAGCCGCTTGCGGATCCTCCTTCGGCGTCGCGGCCTGTCGTCGTGAGCCGGGGCCGGACCCGAGGACGGGTCACCACCGCCTCCGAGGTCCTGGGTGCCACCGGGGTCCCGCGAGTCGGCGGGGTCCGGGCGGGTGGAGCCGGGGCCGCCGCGCCGGACCGGCCTACTTCCCATCGAAGGACTCCCTCTCGCAGTCGGCGACGATCTTCTCCGTCTGCGGGGTGCCGGCCTGTGACTGGTCGTCGTAGTTCCAGCCCTCGCCGTTCGGCAACGCGGTGATCCGCACGCCCCCGTCCTGGATGCACTTCACCCAGTCACGGAAGTCGTCCTCGTAGGCGGGGTTACGGTCGCGGTCGAGCTCCGGCGGGATCAGCGGTTGCTTGACCGCGCACCTCTTGTACGCCTTCGCGTACTTGTCCTCACCGGACTCCGGGGTCCAGGTGCGCGGGTCCCCGGCCGTCTTCTCCCGCCCGGGCACCCCCTCGTCCTTGAGACACGCGTACCAGGCCTGGTACAGCCTCGCCTCCTCCTCGTCGGAGGTGTCCATGCGCAGTTGCGGCCGTCCCGGGACCGCGTCCGCGCTCTTGTCACCGTCCTCGCCGCCGCCGGTGCCCGCGCCACTGATCGAGGCCACGTCACCGCCCTCGCCGTCGGTGCCGCTGCCGGACGAGTCACAGCCGGTGAGGACACCCAGGGCGGTGACGGCCGCGGCGGTGAGGACACACGCCAACCGGGTGCGACGCGGCATTGCTGAAGTGCTCATGCACCCCACACTGGCGCGCGGTTGTGAGGAAGCCGTGAGGCTGTCGGAAGAGTCTCACTGAGGGCTTTCCCCCTGCTCAAGTGGTGTTCGCGCACCTAGCATCGCCGGGGTGTGCGCACATGTACTGATTGCCGAGGACGATGAGAAGCAGGCCGAACTGGTCCGTCTCTACCTTGAGTTGGAGGGCCACACATCGACCGTGGTGCACGACGGGCTGGCAGCGCTGGAGGAGATCCGGCGCCGTCGGCCCGACCTGATCGTGCTCGACGTGATGATGCCCGGCATGGACGGCGTGGACGTGTGCCGGATCATCCGCCGGGACAGCGAGGTGCCGGTGCTGATGCTGACGGCGCGGACCGCCGAGGACGACCTGTTGCTCGGCCTCGACTCGGGGGCCGACGACTACCTGACGAAGCCCTACAGTCCTCGTGTACTGATGGCCCGGGTGCGCACCCTGCTGCGCCGGGCACGCCCGGCCGCTCCGGACGAGGCTCGGCTGCTGCGCGTCGGTTCGCTGACCGTGGATCCCGACCGGCACGAGGTCGCCGTGGACGGGCGAGCCGTGGCATGCACTCCGGACGAGTTCCGCATCCTGGAGGCGATGGCGGCGCAGCCGGACCGGGTGTTCACACGCAGGCAGTTGCTGGTACACACACGCGGCATCGAACGTGCCTCCATGGAACGGGCCATCGATGTGCACGTGAAGAACCTGCGCCGCAAGATCGAGGCGGACCCGAGGCGTCCCGTGCACCTGGTCACCGTGTTCGGTGTCGGCTACAAGCTCACGAGCGGCAGCGTCCCACCGCCCACCTCCGCCGGTCCGCGTCCCCCTTCCGGCTCCGATGACGGAGAGCGCCCCCGTGTCCCCTGACCAGCCCCGCGCCACCGACCGCCACCATGCCGACCAGCGCAGGCCTCGCCCACCGAGAGTGCCGCTGCGCCGCAGTCTGCTCGCCAGGATGCTGCTGACGTCGGTACTCATCGCGGTCTTCTCCACCGGCGCCACGGCCTGGCTCGCCGTCAGCGTCACCACCCGCGCCATCCAAAGGGAGCAGGGCCAGGTCCTCGCGGACGACACCGAGGTGTACGACGCCCTCATCGCCCACGCCGCCACGCACCGGGCCTGGGACGACGTGATGCCCACCGTGAGGGAGCTGGCGCGGAAGACCGGCCGCCGCATCGTGCTGACCACCCGGGACCGCGTCCCCATCGCCGATTCGGCCGCGCCCGTCGGTGGGAGGCTCGCCGGGAGCCTGCCGTCCCGTGCGGCCGCCGTCGTCGATCCGCTGCGCACCGACCCCGCTCTCATTCCGGAGGGACCCCCGGACGACGCGGACCTCATCGACGAGCGGGCCGCGGGCCCGTACCGGCTGCCCGCCGACGAGCGCGTGATCCTGCGTGTACTCGCCGACAAGCGCGTGCTGTGCCTGGCCAACAACGCCGTGAAGGCCCGGCGTGTGGACACGCCCCGAGGGCGGCCCCTCGTGCGGATCTCGGGAGAGGATCCCCTGACGCTGCAGCTGGCCGCCGGGTGCCGGTTCCCGGAACTCGACCGGCCCACCCCGACCGAGCGAGAACCGCTGAAGGAGCTGTCCGGCGCGGTGGAGGCCTGCCTTCGACGGCAGGGCCTCGATCCGGGCTTCGCCGTGGAGCTCAGACCGGACTTCTCCTACGAGGGCAAGTCGTTCGGCACGCGCACCGCGCTCTTCAACACCTGCCTGGCCACCGCCCGCGCGCAGCAGCTGACACCGTTCGTCGCCCCGGCGGCGCTGCTGTTTTTGGGACGGAACGGCGCAGGCGTGCAGACCGCCCCGGTGTTCGACCTGTCACCGGCGAACACCGCGCGGATCGCCGGCGTGACCGGCCTGGTGTTCGCCGTCACCGTGGTGATCACCACGGTGACGGCGGTACGGCTGATCCGGCCGCTGCGGGCGCTGACCGACGCGGCACGGCACCCGGTCCACGATCATGTACGCGTCCCGGTCACCACCAAGGACGAAACCGGCTATCTTGCGGCCGCGTTCAACGACCTCTCCGAACGCAGGGAGCGGGTCGAGGCCCAGCGCAAGGCGATGGTGGGAGACATCGCCCACGAACTGCGCACTCCGCTGACCAACATCCGCAACTGGCTGGAAGCCGCGGACGACGGGGTCCTCGCGCCCGACCCCGAACTCGTCACCTCGCTCCTGTACGAGGCTCTGCTGCTGCAACACGTCATCGACGACCTGCAGGACCTCGCCGCCGCCGACGCGGGCCGCCTGCGCCTGAATCCGGAACCCGTGCACGTCGCCGATGTCCTTCTCCAGGCCACGGCCGCTCACCGGGCCGGCGCCGAGGCCGCGGACGTCACCCTGACCACGTGCACCCTCGGTGACCCTGTTCTGACGGCCGACCCGGTCCGCCTGCGTCAGGCCGTCGGCAACCTCGTCTCCAACGCCGTCCGCCACACCCCCGCCGGCGGCACGGTCACCGTCCGATGCCACCAGCAGGACGACGACGTCGTCATCACGGTCGCGGACAGCGGTACGGGGATCGCCACCGAGGACCTCCCCAAGGTCTTCGACCGCTTCTGGCGTGCCGACAAGTCCCGCACCCGGCGCACGGGCGGCAGCGGCCTCGGGCTCTCCATCGCCCGCCAGCTCGCCCGGGCACACGGCGGTGACGTCTCGGCGTCCAGCGTCCTCGGGGAGGGCTCCGTCTTTACCATCCGCCTTCCGGGCCGACCGCTCCTCCGGCCGGTTCCGCCCGGAGACAGGCCCTGACGCGAACGGATCACAGCCCGGTCTCGCCCCGAGGGCTCCCTGTCCGGCGACGAGCGGCCCGCGCCGCCGCGCAGGGCTTGCACGTCGTCCGGCGCCCTCTACACCGCGGTGCCGTCGGTCACCAGCAGCACGGGATCCGCGCTGGTGTGGGTCACCGCGTCACTCACCCCAGGGGTGAACCAGGCGGTGAACACGTTCCGCTGGTGCGGGGCCATGACCAGCAGGTCGGCGCCGAGGTCCCGCCCCGTCCCCGTGATGATGCCGGGCACCTCGCCGACCGTGCCGGATGCGAGGTGGCCCTCGGACCGCAGGCCGGCGTCCAGGACTTCCCGGACCGCGTCGTCGAGGACCCGGCGGGCCGTGCCGGTGCCCTCCAGGCGGCACCGCCGTGTGGAGGCTCGCCCGGGCCGTCGACGCCGCGGCACACCCCGCGCTGCGACGGGTCCTGCCCCACCTGCGGCAGAACTTCGAGGACCGCTTCACCTTCGGCCTGGAGGCGATCCTCTCCCGCATCCCGGCATGACAGCCGTCCCCCCGGGGTCGCGTCCCGACGTCGTCCCGCTCGCCTGCGGCAGGCACAGCCCTCAAGTGCGGCCCCGCACGCCTCTGCCCCGGCCCGGGCAGGCGCCGACCCGCGGTGGCGCCAACCCGCGGTGGCGGCGGCCCGCGAGCCCCATCACTCACCGCGGTCCGGTCAGGGCCCCGCGCCACCCGGTACGACGAACGCGCCCGGCCGGCCTGGCGCGCGCACGTGATCTAGGGCCGGTGGGTGGCTGGGAAGGAGGCGTCGAAGTCCGCCCGGCCGCCCGCCCCCAGGACGCCGGTCCTCGCCGCGAGTCGGCTCGGGGACTGCCGGCGCAGTTCCCGGCGGGCGAGGCGGGAGACGAGGGCGGGGAAGGCGGGCCGCAGCGGTTGGCACCAGCGCAGCCACGGGGGCGCGTAGACGTGCCGGGCGCGGCGTGTGATGCCGGCGGCCAGCCACCGGGAGACCTCGTCGGTGCTGTGCACCTTGCGTGCGAAGCGGGGCTGGTTGCGGCGCAGGGCCTGCAGCACGGGATGGTCGTCCATGCCAGTGATCATGTCGGTGCCGGTCCAGTGCAGGTAGGCGATGCCGACGCCGACCCCGGCGGGTTCCACCTCGCCGCGCAGGGCCAGGGCGAACGACTCCGCCCCGGCTTTGGAGGCGCAGTAGGCACTCATCAGCGGGGAGGAGCCGAAGGCGGCGGTGGAGGCGATCTGGAGGAAGTAGCCGCGGGTCCGGGTGAGGTGGGGCAGGAACGCGCGGGCGGTGTTCGCGGATCCGGTGAGGTTGACGTCGATGACCCGCTGCCACAGGTCCGCCGGCGTGTGGACGAAGGGCCCGCCGGTGGCGATCCCGGCGTTGGCCACGACGACGCTCGCCGGCCCCAGTGCCTCGCTGACCTCGCGGGCCGCGCGAGCGAGCGCGTCCCGGTCGGTGACGTCGGTCTCGACACACAGGCTCCGCCCGGGCAGGCGGTCGGCGACCCGGCGCAGGGTGGCCTCCTCACGCCCTATCAGCGCCACCGGCATACCGGCGTCCGACAGGCGCCGCGCGAGGGCCGCTCCCACCCCGCGGGCCGCTCCGGTCACGACCGCGACCCGCCCCGCCAGCGGCGAGCCGATCGCCTCCCGGGGCCGTCCGGACTCGGGCTCGTGCCTCATACGTCCTCGTTCCCGTCGCCGCACCGTCCGGTCGACGGCGCCCTCGACCCCTTTTCCGTCATACCCGGTGGAACGGATGCGTTCGAGACCGGTGGCCCATTCGGTGGTCGGGCGCGACGATCCGCCGGTTGGGTGTCCGCACAGGACCGGAGCCGCAGGACCGGAGCCGCAGGATTGGCGCCGCAGCCCGGCGCGTCACAGGCGGGGGCGGGCGGTCGGCGAGCCGGTCCTGCCGGACGACGTCGGCGTAGTCCTCTTCCGACGAACCGCGGCGTGCCCGCCCACCGGGCGGGGCGGAGGAGGACGGACGGGGGAGATGGCGGGTGGGGCGGAGGCGACGGCCGTGGCGGACGCCTGGGATCCGGGAGCGGCCGCCGGCCCCGCCCGTCGCGCGCAGGGCCGCGCGGACGTGCCGGGAACGAGACGAGCGGTTGTCCCCGGGCCGCTTCACCGTCCGGTGACGGGGTACCGTCGACCGGTGTGCCCGGTCGCCGACGGGCGCGCGGGGTGCGGTCGGGAAGGCGCAGGCCTGTTCTTCGAGCTGGGACGGTGACGTGGTGGACTCGCTGGTGTTCGACAGCCGGGACCTGGCCGAGACGGAGGACTTCCTGTGCCGGGCCTACGCCCGTATGAGTATCGGCAGCAGCACACCGAACGACAGCAGGGCACGTATCCGGCGCGACGCCCTGCCCTCGTTCAGCGTCGATGAGATCGACCTCGGCTTCGAGATGAGCTACGCCGTGACCCCGCTCGGCCGGATCTGCCTGTGCATGGTCCATGAGGGCACCGTCCGGGACCACGTCTTCCAGGGCGTGCGGGACGACTTCGGTCCCGGCGACATGGTGCTGTTCGCGCCACCCGAGCTGCCCTACGCCGGCCGGGTCTGCACCGCCCGCTACAACATCACCATGCTCGACGGCGCCCTGCTGGACCAGGTCGCCGCGACCGGCCCGGCACCGGTGACGGAGCCCGTGCGGCTGACCGGCCACCGGCCCCACTCCCCGGCCGCGGCCCAGCACCTCAAGAGCACGATCGTCTACCTGCGTGACCACGTCCTCGCCGACCCGGCCGTCGCCGGACAGCCGCTGATCGCCTCGACCAGCGGCCAGATGCTGGCGGCCAGTGTCCTCGCCGCCTTTCCGAACACCGCCCGTACCGATCCGACCGCGCAGGACCGCACCGACGCGCACTCCGTGACGCTGCGGCGGGCCGTCGCCCACATCGAGGATCACGCGCACCAGCCTCTGACCGTCGCCGAGATCGCCGCTGCGGCGCACGTCACCGTCCGGGCACTGCAGTACGCCTTCCGCCGCCACCTGGACACGACCCCGCTGGCCTACCTCCGCCGCGTGCGGCTCGCGCACGTCCACCGGGAACTGCAGGCGGCCGACCCGGCCGGCACGACCGTCGGGGACATCGCCGCGCGCTGGGGGTTCGCCCACGCCGGACGGTTCGCCGCCCTCTACCGCGAGACCTACGGCACCAGCCCGTCCAGCACCTTGCACGGCTGAGCCTCCGCGCGCACCGGCGCCGCGGACGTCCTGGCCCGTGGCCGCTCGGTACAGCGCGTGTGCCGCTCCAGTGCGCTGCGCAGCGCGCCGCCGATCGCCGGCGGCAGCCAGCCGCGGTGCGGCCACTGGACGAGGTGCTCGGCGACCTGCCGCAGTTTGGTGTTGGTGTGCTGGGAGACCTCCCGCAGGACGGTCCAGGCCCGCTCGGGCGGCATGTTGCCGTGGGCGATGACGATCCCGATGGCCTGGTCGATCACGGCGTGCGAGACGAGCGCCTGCTTCAGGTGTTCGATCTCTTCCTGGAGGGCGAGGACCGTACGGTTCGTATCCTCGTGCTCGGGCATGGCGGCACTGCTTCCTGACGCGACGGGTGGGGTCTCTCTGTGCTCCTGCCCGGAGCGAACATCACGCGGGCGCCGCGAAACGAAGCCTCGCGGCGGCGGCTGTCCGGAAAACGAAAAGGATCGACGCCGCGGTGCGAACCCGGCGGCGCGAACCCGCCTACCGGGAACGCCGGCCGGGCCCGTGCGGTCGGACAGGGCACGCCCCACGTGGGTCGGGCCCCGGCCGGTACGCCGACCGGGGGCCCGTTCGTCCCGGGGCGCCGGCGGTGTCAGCCGTTCGTGGCCGGACGGCAGGACTTGGTTCCGGTCCGTACGAGAGGGACTCGACCGGCGGCGTGAACCCGTGCGCCGCGACTCGGCAAGTACAGGGTGTGAACACTCACCACCACCCTGACACCCACCGACCCCAGCGACGGACGGACTGTCCATGACCGACCCGGCCGGCGGCGACGCCGAGCTCATCGCGGCCTCCCTCGAGGAACCGGAGCGTTTCGCGGCGCTCTTCGACCGTCATGCCCCGGCGATCCACCGGTACGTCGCCCGACGGCTCGGCCGCGACGCGGCCGACGACGTCACCGCCGAGACGTTCCTGACGGCCTTTCGGATACGGGCCCGCTTCGACCCGGCCCGCGCGGGCGTACGGCCCTGGCTGTACGGCATCGCCGCCAAGCAGATCGGCCGGCACCGTCGGCAGGAGGTCCGGGCGCTGAGGCTGCTCTCCCGCACCGGCCGCGACCCGGTCGCCGACAGCTTCACCGACGCCGCCGACGACCGCCTCGCCGCCGAGGCCGCCGCCCGCCCACTGGCCGGGGCGCTGGCCCGTCTGTCCGCGGGCGACCGGCACGTCCTGCTGCTCTTCGCCTGGGCCGACCTCGGCTACCAGGAGATCGCCGAAGCCCTCGGCATTCCCGTCGGCACCGTCCGCTCCCGTCTCAACCGCGCCCGCCGCAAACTGCGCACCGCCACCGGCGCGGCCGACGGCCCCCTCATCGAAACCGGCATCCACGAAGGTGACCCCGCATGAACGAGCTCTCCGACCTGCGCGGCCTGCGCGCCGACGCGCCCCTTCCCGACGCCGACCGGCTCGCCGCGCCGCGGGCCCGGCTCACCGCGGCGCTGCGGCATGGGACCCGCCCCGAGCGCGCCGCCCTGCCCGGACGCCGGACGATCCTGATCGGCGCCGCCACCGCGGGGGCCCTCGCCGTGACCGCCGGGATCGTCGCGACCCTGCCCGAGGGCAGCACCCGCGCCTCCGCGCCCGAGGGCCCCCGGGCGCTGTCGGCGGGTGCCTCCGCCGACGCCCTCGAACTGGCCGCCGCGACCGTCGAGAAGCACGACGGCACCGAACCCGGCCCGAAGCAGTGGGTGTACGAGAAGAGCACCGTCTTCGTCCTGGGCAAGCCGCGAACCAGCGAGGAGTGGACCCGCTGGGACGGCACCGGGCACGCCAATCTGCCCGGCATCCCCCCGGCCGGTGACGTCTCGGACTTCGACCGTGACGAGCTCCAGGTCTGGTACGGCCCCAACCAGGAGGAGCGGTGGAAGAGGGAGGGCTACGACGACCGCTCCCAGCGGCAGTTCTACCGCTTCCTCGCCACCCTGCCCAGCGACCCCGACCGCATGATGAAACGCATCCGCCAGGAGCACGCCATCGGCGACATCAAGGGCGAGACACGCGCACAACGCGACTGGCGGGAGATCAACGTCCTCTACCGGTCGGTGCTGATCCCGCCCAGCGTCCAGGCGGGCCTGTTCCGCGCTCTGGCGAAGATCCCCGGAGCCCGGGTGACGACGGGCGTGAAGGACCCGCTCGGCCGTGCGGCGATCGGCGTGAGCGTGACCTACGCCGAGAGGACGCCGTCGGGCCGGCAGGGCAAGCAGGAGATCTTCTTCGATCCCGAGAGCTACGCCTACCTCGGGAACACGCGCGAGGACGGGGAGATGGTCAGCGCCCGCGCCGCCTGGGGAGTCGTCGACAAGCCCGGCGCCCGCCCGTGAGGCTGCACCGGGAGGGAAGGCGCGTCACCCATTCCGCGTGCGCGAGCGCTGCTCGCCCCGGCGTCGCAGGTACAGCGGCAACGCGTACCAGCACAGCCCGAACCACACCATGACCCCGCCCGCGAGCACCTCGGCGAAGACACCGGGAACGACGAAACGGAGGATGAGCAGCAACGTGCAGCCGATGGTGAGGGCGAGGAGGACCATGCCGCACATCATCAGACGTCCAGCGGTCTCCACCACCTCGTCCTTCATGCGCTGACCGGACAGGAAGCGGTGGATGGAGACGGGGGCGATCAGCGTTCCCGTGGCCGTCGCCCCGAGCACCACGGTGGTGACGTAGATGGCGCGGTCCAGCGTCTCCAGCTCCCTGAACAGCGGGGTGAAGGCCACGCTGAGCAGGAAGCCGAAGAGGATCTGCACGCCCGTCTGGGTGACGCGCGTCTCCTGGAGTATCTCGTTCCAGCGTCGGTTGACGCGTTCCTGGGGACTCTCGCCCTCGTCGGCGACGGTTCTCCTGTCCGGGCCGTCGTGCTGCTCACGGCCCGTGGTGCCCTCGCCTTCCGGTCCGGCGTGCTGCTGCGTCGTCGTCACGGCTTCCCTCCCATGTCAGAGGGTCCGTTTGCCCCGTCGGAGCCGCTTTCATGCTGGCCGAGGGTCCGCGCGGGCTGCGCCGGGCACCCGGCCCGCCCGATGGGAGGAGCCGGTGCGACGACTCCGTCCGTGCTGCGGCTGCCCAAGACGCTCGGGATGCGCCACTTGGGCGCCGCGGGAGGACGCCGACGACGCCGCGACCGAGTCCGCCCGGGTGTCCATGCCGGTGACCTGCGCCGCGAGGGGCGCGCGCGGCTCTGGACAAGGCGCGGCAGCAGGCCGAGTCCCTCGGATTCGGCCTGCTGCTCTGGGACGGCTACCGCCCGCAACGCGCCGTGGACTGCTTCGTGCGCTGGTCCCGGCAGCCGGAGAACGGCCGGACGAAGCCACGGCACTACCCGAACATCGACAGGTCCGCCATGTTCGAGATGGGGTACGTGGCCACCAAGTCGGGTCACAGCCGGGGCAGCACCGTCGACCTGACGCCGTATCACCTGGACAGCGGCGAGCTTGCCTCCATGGGAGGCCGCCACGACCTGATGGATTCCCGTTCCCATCATGGGGCAGCGGGGATAGGACGAGCCGAGGCGCGCAACCGCGCACACCTGCGGTCCCTCATGGAAACCTGCGGTTTCCGCGCGTACGACCGCGAGTGGTGGCACTACATGCTGCTGGACGAGCCCTGCCCGGACACCTACTTCGACTTCCCCCTCCCCTAAGCCGCGCCGGTCGCCCTCCGTTCCCCTGCTCGGCGGTCAGGCCTCGGCGAGGAGGGGGTCGTAGGGAGTGGTGCGGCGGCGCGCGGACATGAAGGACAGGAAGTCGTTGATGAACGCGCTGCGGCTGTAGGTTCCGTCGGCGTCGGGGGTGTCCCGGTGGAACCCGGTCCGGAACAGCGCCCGGTATTCGTCGGCGTCGATGTGCTGGTCGCCGTCCTTGTCGGTCACGTCGAAGAGGACTTCGGCGACCCGGATCAGCGCGGGACCGGCGAGCGAAGGCACGGCGGCGGCGTACTCGTGGGCGCTGACGCGGCCGTCCCCGTCCGTGTCCAGGGCTGCCTGCAGTTCGCGCCACCAGTCGGCGTAGGCGTTGTAGAGCCGGGTCTCCTCGGGTTCATCGAGATCGAGGCGGCTGGACATCTCACGGGCCATGGCGGCGAGGTCGGGCCAGTCCAGACAGCCGTCCCCGGTCTGGTCGAGGACGTCCCTGAAGAACTCCTCCGCGCTGCGCTGGGCCGTGGTGGCCGCGGCGGGTTCGGGTTCCGGGGGGAGGGGAGTGATGAGGCGGATGAGGGCGCCGGCCCGTTTGATCCGATCCCGCAGGGCGGCGACCGTCCTCGCGCGGGGATCGTCGCTGTCGGGGGAGAGCATCACCGTCTCGGCGATCCTGTCGGCCTGGAGCCACCCCTCGGGCAGGAACCGGGCCAGACCGGCCGCCAGGTACGTACCCTGCATCAGGGTCTGGACTCCCGCGATCTCGGGCAGACCGGCTCGCCGCCGGAAGGGCTCCGGAAGGGACGCCACGGTGATCGCTCCGATGACCGGGCCGGCGACGGCCCGGCCGGTCGCCCACAGGGCCGGGAATCCGTTCAGCAGCGGCGGAGCGGGGAGGTGGTCGAAGAGCTTGTAGAGGACGATCCGCATCGCCTCGGTGTTCTCCAGCTCCTCCGCGACCACCCGGTCGTAGTAGGGCCAGAACTCGTCCAGCGTGGGCGGCAGGTGACCGGCGTCGTCCCCCAACACGGCGTGGAAGGCCTGGAATTCGGCGTACAGCTGCTCCATGGTCTTCTGCTCCAGGGGCTGTCCGCCGAGCCGGCACATCGTGACGGTGCTTTCGAACAAGGTCGCCACGACCCAGGCGCGCACCCGCGGGTCCATCGCGTCGTACGGACGATCGCGGGCGTCGGTGCCGCGCAGGCGCGCGTGCATGCGGTTGAGCCGTGTCGCCTCCCGCTGCCGCACCTGGTCGTCGGGGCCGAACATGCGCCGCAGGCTGATGAGGGTGTTGCCCAGGCGCCGCCAGGGATGCACGACGAAGGTGGAGTTCTCGATCAGGGCGGCGCCGATCTGCGGGTGCGCGGCCTCGAGCACGGTGGCCCGGATCATGGCTAAGGCCCAGCGTGGGTCGTTGAAGAACGTGTGGAACTGTGATCCGGGGCCGAACAGGGGCACACCGGCCGCGTGGGGATCCCCGGTTCGGGGGTCCTGCGTGCCCGGGTCGGCGGTGGGGGAGTGAGGGCTGTCCGCGGTGGTCACGGTCGGGATTCTCCGTTCTGGTTGGGCAGTACGCCGCCGAAGCGGCGCGAGCGCTGCGTGTAGGCGTCGAGGCACTCGAGGAAGTCCGGTGCGCGGAAGTCGGGCCACAGCGCCGAAGGGAAGATCCACTCGGCGTAGGCGACCTGCCAGAGCATGAAGTTGGAGATGCGCTGTTCACCGGAGGTGCGGATGACCAGGTCCACATCGGGGGTGTCGGGAAAGGGGAGATGAGCGGCGAAGCTGTCCTCGGTCACGGACTCGGCCGGCACGCCGCTGCGGATCAGTGACCGTGCGGCCTCGACGATGTCCCTGCGCCCGCCGTGGTCGAAGGCGACGGTCAGCGTCATCCGCCGGTTGTCACCGGTCAGCGTCATCAGGTCGGCGATGTCCCGTCCCAGCGCGGGAGGGATGCGGGGGTCGGTCATGCCGAGGAACCGGCAGCGGATGCCCCGCGCGTGCAGCAGCGGGGCGTGTTTGCGCACCACCCGGCGCACCAGGTGCATCAGGAAGGCGATCTCGGTGTCCGGGCGACGCCAGTTCTCCGTGGAGAACGCGAACAGGCTCAGCCAGCCCACCCCGGCCGCACGTGCTGCTTCGATGACGTCGATCACCGTGGTCTCCGCCGCACGGTGCCCCGCTGTGCGCGGGAGTGAGCGCTGTGCCGCCCACCGGCCGTTGCCGTCCATGACACACGCGACGTGCCGTGGCACCTCGCGCGGTCCCGGCCGGGGCGCCCCCTCAGTGGCAAGGGGAGAGGCAGGCCCGTCGCCCACGCGCCACTCTTCTGTCATGCCCCGCCCCCTCGGCCGCCTCAACGGAGGCCGTCCCGCGGCGCCGGAGGACACCCTCCAGTGGCGCCGGCACCGTCTCACGATCACCGGCAGCCAGCCTGACAGCGTCCACCGCCGCGCAGTCCGCACATCGCGCGGATTCACGCTTGGTGCACATGTGCGAACCGGGGTCGGTGCGAGTCGACCTCACGAGGCCGGCCACGACGGGACCTCGTGAGCACACCGGCCAGGCCAGGATCGCCAAAACCATGGCCAGAGGTCATGGGGCAGCACGTAGGGTGCGCAGCATGACGCTGCAACTTGTTCAGGTGAATTTCAAGGCCCGGGACGACGCGGCGCTCGGCCGGTTCTGGGCGGACGTGCTCGGCTGGGACGTCTCCAGTGAAGGCCCCGGCGTGACCAACCTGGAGCCTGTGGGTTTCGACTGGCCGGACCCGTCCGCCGTCTGCGTCGATCTCGTCCGCGTACCCGATCCGGAGACGGTGAGGTACCGCGTGCACCTGGAACTGGCCACGACCTCCGACGCCCACCGGGCGGAGTTGGCCGCCCGCCTGGAAAGCCTCGGCGCGACGCCGGTCGACGTCGGCCAGGGCGACGTACCGTCCTCGCTGTGGGCCGATCCGGAGGGCAACGTGTTCGGCGTTCCGGAGCCCCGACAGCTCTACCGGGACACCGGGCCCATCGCCGCCGTGGTCGTCGACTGCGCCGACCCGCGGACGATGGTGCGGTTCTGGGGCGAGGCGATCGACTGGACCGTCCTCGAACTGACCGGCGACCGCGCCCTGTTGCGCTCGGCCGAGGGCGTCGGGCCGTACCTGGAGTTCCGCCGCACGCCGGAGGACGAGGTCGTCAGGAGCCGCGTCCATCTCGACGTCAGGCCCGACCCGGTCGAGGACCAGGCCAAGGAGGTCGCCCGGCTCGAAGGTCTCGGCGCGCGGCGGGCCGACGTGGGCCAGGGCGACGTCCCCTGGATCGTCCTGACCGACCCGGAGGGCAACGAGTTCTGCGTCCTCGGCCGGCGCTGACGAGCGGCTCCGCCGGCGTCGGCGAGGCGGTGCCGCCGTGCGCGTCGCCTCGCCGACCGTCCGGCCTCCCACCCCTCGGACCGGACGACGTGCGGGGGAGGCGCACCCGGCGGTTTCGCCCGGCTGGGACGGACTTCGGGCCGGCGGCGGTGACGCAGAACCGGATGGCGCCTGACAGGGGAGGGCTGATGAGCGGGAGCGATCCGCATGTGCACGTCGGGTCGAAGGTGGTGACCGAGGACGCCGCTGTGCGGGGCATCCTGGCGTCCACCTTCGGTCTGGTGGGAGACCTGCCGAGCCTGGTCACCACGGGGTGCGGCCTGCGGGTGCCCCGTGCGATGACCTCTTCGCGGCCGGACCGCGTCACCTGCCTGGCCTGCCGTGAGCACGCGCGACGCGAGCACCTGCGCTTCGCGGAGCAGGTGGAGCGCTTGAGCCGCTTGCCGGGGTCGACCGTCAGCCCCGCGCAGGGGAAACTGGCCGCGGACAGGCATCGCGAGCTCGCGCAGAGGTTCTCCACCGCGGGCGGCTGAGTCCGCACGTCGCCCACGGGGCGCGTCTCAGACCGCTGTCGTCGCTCCCGCGTCCTCGAGCCCGTGCCGGCGCCCGTGTCCGTGCTCGTGTTCGCCGTCGAGATCGCAGACGTCTCCGGTGTCCCACGCGGGGAAGGGGTCGTCGGCCGGATCCTGTTCGCCCTCGGTCATCAGGCAGGCCGCCAATGCGGCACGCAGCTCGGACTCCCGCAGGCCGACGCCGATGAACACCAGCTCCTGGGCGTGGGGCGCGTCGGCGTCCCGGACCCCGGACGGTTCGAAGCGGGCGACGGATCCGGCCTGTGACCACAGGCCGGTCACGCTCTCACGGCCGGCCAGGGTGAAGAAGCCCTTGGAGCGCAGGACTTGACCATGGGTTCCGCTGTCCAGGGCGCCGGTGACGAAGTCCCACAGCCGGCCCGGGTGGAACGGCTCGGCGGCCCGGAAGACCAGGGAGGAAATGCCGTACTCCTCGGTCTCCGGAACGTGGTCGCCGTTGAGTTCCTTGACCCATCCCGGTGCCTGCTGCGCGCGCTCCAGGTCGAACCGTCCGGTCTGCAGGACATCGCGCAGGCCGACCCGGCCGTGCACCGCGGGAATCAGACGGGCCGTCGGATTCAGCCGGGCCAGCACACCGCGCACCCGGTCGGCGTCGGCTTCGCCGACCAGGTCCAGCTTGTTCAGGACCAGCACGTCGGCGAACTCGACCTGGTCGATCAGCAGGTCGCTCACGGTGCGTTCGTCGTCCTCGTAAGGGGCCAGACCCCGTTCGGCCAGGTCGTCGCCGGTGCCCAGCTCGTTCAGGAAGTTGGCGGCGTCGACGACGGTGACCATGGTGTCGAGCCGGGCCACCTCATCCAGGGCGGCGCCGTCGTCGCGGGCGAAGGCGAAGGTCGCGGCCACGGGCATCGGCTCGGAGATACCGCTGGACTCGATCAGCAGGTAGTCGAAGCGACCGTCCCTGGCGAGCCGGTCGACCTCCTCCAGCAGGTCGTCCCGCAGGGTGCAGCAGATGCAGCCGTTGGTCATCTCCACCAGCCGCTCCTCGGTGCGGGAGAGGGCCGCCTCGCCGCCCCGCACGAGGGCGGCGTCGATGTTGATCTCGCTCATGTCGTTGACGATCACCGCCACGCGCAGGCCCTCGCGGTTGGTGAGGACGTGGTTGAGGAGAGTCGTCTTTCCGGCGCCGAGAAAGCCGGACAGCACGGTGACGGGGAGACGCCGCGGGGCCATCGCCGTCAGCCCTCCTCGCCCGGCAGCGGCACCGCGTTCGGTGTGCTCGCCCCGCATCGGGCCCGGCGGCGGGCGTCGTTGCTGCGGGATGTGTTGCCCTGGGGAACGGCCACGGGAAGAACCTCTCGGTCTGGCTGGGACGATGGCGTGACGGCCTCGCCGGTGTGCACGGCGACCCGCCTGGGGGAGCCTGGACAGCATACGACAATGATTTTCATCATCAGCAAGAGGGGCGGGTGCGATGTGTCCGGCTCAGGTCCGCCGGGCGGCCCAGACGGTGCGCCGGGTGCGTACGCTCAGATCGTCGCGGTCCAGGATGCTGTGCGGGCCGTCGGTGTCCAGGAGCCGGTCGAGCGCGGTCAGGTCCTCGGGGGAGAGCTCCGCGGCGACCGCGGTGCGGACGCGCCGCAGGACGCCGAGGGCGTAGCGGCCGACCGCTTCGCCGCCGGAGCCACGGATGTCGACGCCGACGGTGCGCTCGTCCTCGACGGTGAGGCCGGCCGCGGCCAGCATCGGGCCCCAGTCGGCACCGCGGTGGGGCAGGTGCCGGCCTTGGAGGCGATCGGCTGCGGCATGGGCGCGCTCCTCCAGGCCGGGCCGGTCCTCGGGGGCGTCTTCGGGCAGGAAGCGGGGGTGGCCGGCCAGTTCGACGACGGCGAACAGGCCGCCCGGCGCCAGGGACTCGCGAACGGTGCGCAGGGCGCGGCCCGGGTCGGCCATGTGGTGCATCGAGGCGGACGCCCAGACGAGGTCCGGACAGCCGAGGTCGGGCCAGTCGGCCTCGTCGAGGTCGGCCTGCACGCTGTGCACGCGTTCCCGCAGGCCGCGGGCGCACGCCTTCGCGTGCAGGCGCCGTAGGTGTTCGGCGGACGCGTCGACGGCGGTGACGTGTGCCTCGGGGAAGCGGTCGAGGAGGGCGAAGGTGCCCGCGCCCGTGCCGCACCCCAGATCCACGATGTGACGTGGGGTGGTGCGCACGGGCAGCCACGCCGTGATGGCTGCCGTGTGTTCGGCGAGGACCTCGGCGTCCAGGTCGAGGATCTCCGCCTGGCCGTTCCCGTCGTGTGCCGCGCCGGGCGCGTGCGAGGTGTGGCGGTGGGGGGTGTGCGTGTGGATGGTGTCCGTGTGCCTGTGGGTGGTGTCCATGTCCCATGACCCTAGGGCGGTTATGCGCCTACGGCATGCGGCCTCCCGGTTTCCGCAAGGCGATGGTCGGAGGGGTTGCCCGCCGCGCAAGATGTGCGCGGTGGACAGCCCGTGGCCGGACCTGCGCCGTCACTCGGGCGTGCCGGGTGTGCCGGGTGTGTCGCGCCCGTCGCGCTGGTGGCCGCGGCGCGCGTCGCGGTCGAAGATGCCCAGGATCTCGCAGGGCCCGCCCGCGGTGCCGATCGCGTGCGGCATCATCGTCGGGAACTCGGCCGCCTGGTTGGTCTCGAGGCGGAAGCGACGGTGGCCGAGCATGAGGATCGCCGTGCCGGACAGGACGACGAGCCATTCGCGCCCCGGGTGGGCCCGCATGCGCGCAGGATTCTCGGGCGGCGGTTCGGTCATGCGCTGGCGCACCACGCTCATGCCGGGGTCGGCCTTGACGGGCCACCGCATCTGGCCGTGGGCGCTGTCGATCGTCGGACTGATCACCACGTCGTCGGTGTCGGTCTCCACGAGCTGATCCAGCGAGGTGTCCAGAGCGCGCGCGAGCGTGACCAACTGGTCGAGGGCCAGGCGGCGCTGGCCGTTCTCGATGCGGCTCAGTGACGACTGGCTGAGGTGGGCCCGGCCGGCCAGTTCTTCCAGCGACCACCCCTGAGCCACCCGCAGAGCACGGATGCGTTTGCGCACGAGGCTGTCCAGCTCCCCACGTTCTTGCGTCATGCGCAACATCGTATGCCGTCGGTGCAAGCCGGGCTTAGCGTCGTTCGCAGACCGGCGGGCGTGCCCTTCCGCCTCCCGGCGTCTGCCTCGGGCCCCGGATCCGACCGCCCCGGCCCGGACCCGACTGCCCCCGGCGCTGCCCGCGACGCCCGGGTGTCCCGTCCCGCCCACTCCTGGTCCACCCCCGCGCCGGGCGCCCGAGCGCGCCGGGTGCCGACCCGACACGTCCCTTCGAGAGGAAACCATGAGTACGAACCACACGAACCGGCCCACCCGGGTCGAGCGAGCCGACGGCGGAAGCGTCCCGGACGCACGGCAGCTTCGTACGATCCTGATCGCCGTCTCCCTGGCCCTCATGGCGGTCATCGCCTCCGTCAGCGGGCTGAACGTCGCGCAGACCCACATGGCCGTCGACTTCGGCGCCTCCCAGGGCACGGTCCTGTGGATCATCAACATCTACACCCTCGCCCTGGCCGCGCTGCTGCTGCCGCTCGGCGCCGTCGGCGACCGACTGGGCCGCAAGCCCACGCTCATCGCCGGGCTGGGGGTCTTCGGGGTGGCCACCGTCGTCGCGGGCCTCGCCCCGACGGCGGAGGTGATGCTCGCCTCACGCGTGGCCACCGGCGTCGGCGCCGCGATGATCATGCCGATCACGCTCGCCGTCATCACCTCCACCTTCCCCGAGGAGCAACGCGGCAAGGCGATCGGTGTGTGGACCGGCGTCGCGGGAGGCGGCGGCATCCTGGGCATGTTCCTCTCCGCGCTCCTCGTCGACGTCGCCGACTGGCGCTGGCTGTTCGTCCTGCCGTTCGTCCTCGTCCTCGTGGCCCTGGCGATGACGGTGAAGTCGGTGCCCAACTCCCGCGAGACGCCGGCACACCGCTTCGACACCCTCGGCGCGCTCGTCTCCACGATCGCCGTGGTCGGTCTCATCTTCGTGCTCCAGGAAGGCCCCGAACGCGGCTGGACCGCCCCCGAGACGCTGGTCAGCCTCACCGTCGGCCTCTTCGCCACCGTCGGTTTCGGGGTCTGGGAACTGCACCGCCGCGACGCCGCGCTGCTGGACGTGCGCCTGTTCCGTCAGCGCGCGCTGGCGGGCGGCTCGGTCACGCTCCTGGTGGTCTTCGGAGTCCAGGCGGGCGTCGGCGTGGTCCTCTTTCCGTTCTTCCAAGCCGTACTCGGCTGGTCGGGTCTGCTGTCCACGCTGGCGATGATGCCCATGGCCGTCATGATGATGGCGGCCTCCGGCCTGGCCCCGAGGCTCGCCGCACGTCACGGTGCTCGCTCGACGATGCTGGTCGGCACCGCGACGGCGGCCCTCGGTATGGCGTGCCTGGCCCTGTTCGTCTCCGTCGACGGCGGCTACCCGTCCCTGCTGCCCGGTCTGCTCGCCATGGGCCTCGGCATGGGACTGTCGATGACCCCGTCCACGCAGGCCATCACCGCCTCACTGCCCCGGGCGAAGCAGGGCGTCGCCTCCGCACTCAACGACGTCACCCGCGAACTCGGCACCGCACTCGGCGTCGCCCTGCTCGGCGCGCTCGTGTCCGCCGGCTACCGCAGCGCCGTCGACGAGAGGCTGCACGGCATCCCCCAGGAGGCCGCGGACACCGCCCGCGAAGGCGTCGCCAACGCCGTCGAGGCGGCGGGCAGCACCGGTCCGCACGCCCCCGACGTGCTCCACGCGGCCCGGGAGTCCTTCGTCGACGGCTGGCAGCAGGCCATGTGGGCGGGCGTCGCCGTCATGGGCGTCCTGCTCGTCTACATCGCCTTCCGCGGCCCCGCGGACCCGCCCCGTGGGGCCGCGGACGAGACGGAGGCCGCCAAGGCCGTGGCGCCCCGCTGACCCAACGGCCGGGTGCACCGTCGACCCGTTGGCGGGAGGGGGCAGCGGTCCGACTGGTCCCCGGCCGGACCGCTGCCCCCTCCCGTCCTCGTGGTCCACTGCCGGTCATGCCGCCGGTCATGCCGCTGCTGCTGGTGGACCGTGGCCACGGCACCGGCGGACCGGTACGCCGGCGTCGTGCCGGTCCGCCACGATCCGGCACCTTCTCGACCACCACGGCGCCGGCCGGATGGTCCCGGCGGATCCGTGGCGAGCCGGTCAGCCACTGCACAGGCGCGTACTGCCTCCGCAGAGCGGCGCGTTGGCGTCCGTAGCCCTTCAGCGCGGTCTCCACGGCCACCGCCGGGTCGTTGAGGTCCTGTGGCACCGGTACCCGCAGCAGCAGGTGCTGCTTGCGGAGGACCGCGCTGGAGGTCCGGGCGCGCAGCGTTCCGTCGGAGCTCCACGCGTACAAAAGCGGTGAACGGGCTGTCCCCGTACCGGTCCAGGCCCTCCAGCCGGCCGTGCAGCCGCCCGCGGTCGTCGACGAGGGCGAAGCTGAATTCCTGGCCCAGGGTGGGGGGAGTGCGACGAGACCGACGAACCAGGGCTGGACGGACTGGTGCTGTGTGCGCTTCAGCGCCTTGAGGGGGCCGGCCTGGTGAGCATCACCACGGGGGATGACGGCTGGTCGCGGCTCACCGTCCCCGAGACTCTGCACGAACGCCTGATGTCGCGCTGGTCGGCGGAGGAGGCCGGGAGGTGGCACGACCGACTCCTCGACAATGCCCGCGCGCTGGTGCGTCCCGGTGACGGATGGTGGAACCTCCCCGCCGACGCAGGGTACTGGTGGCGGCACCTGGTGTGGCACCTGCGGCACAGCGACCCCGACGCCGCCGCCAGCCTGGTGGCGCAGCCGCGCTGGCAGGCCGCCCGGATCCGGCGTCTCGAAGTACGGGGGCTGCTGTCGGACCTGCACTTGGTCGATTCCGAGGAATCCCGGGCCGTCGCTTCGACCATCAGCACGGTCCTCGGCCGGCAGGCGCCCGGAGACGTTCCCGACGGGCGAGAGCGGACACGGAGACTGCTGCGGGCCCTCGGCCTGACCGCCCCGGCGCCGCCCGTGCCCTGGCCGAGGTCGGCGGTCCGCGCGGTTTTGCGCGTGCCGCCCCACACGCGCGACTTCGCCCTGTCACCGGACGGCGCCTGGCTGGTGGCCGCCGGCAGAGACGGACTCATCCGCGTCTACGACCTGGCGACCCGGACCGTGTGCCGGGTGATCCACAGCCCGTACGACCAGGTGAGCCACTGCGCCGTCGCTCCGGACGGCAGCTTCTTCGTGGCCGGAGCGGTCGGCCAGGAGGTACGGGCCTGGGACGCGGCCAGCGGGGAGGAGAGGCGTTCCTTCCGCATGGGCGAGGTGTGGAACACCGTCCAGAGCGAGAACGGCGCCTGGATCTTCTACGACATGAGAACCGGTGCCCTCGGGAACGTGCTCACCGGCCGGCGTGGACTGACGGCTCCCCCGACGACGCTCCTGACTCAGATGGCACTGAGCGCCGACGGCGAAACCCTCGCCATGGCCAACCCCAGGGGTGAAGTGTCCCTATGGAACCCGGATTCCGGCGAGCGACGTGCCCAACTGCCCGAGCAGCCGCACGAAACCCACCGGGCACAGATACGGTCCACCCAGGACGGGGCGCTGCTGAGCACCCTCGACGTCCACACCAACACCATCCTCGACTGCCGCCTTTCGCCGGACGCGAAGCATCTGATGACCCTGGACAACGGCGCCCTGCTCCTGGTGTGGGACACCACCGCCCTCGTTCCCTGAGAGGCCGCCGGTCTCAGGCTGTCAGTGATGTCCTTCCCGTGACGATGAGTTCCGGTTGGAGCAGCCTGATCGCCCGCGAGGTGCCGCGGACCCCGGGCCCGGTGTTCACGCAGCTGCTTGCCCCGGCGCAGACGTCCCGGCCGGCAGTGGGTGTCGGGTACTGGGGGAAATGGGTGCTTGGCCCGGTGGTGAGCCGCCGGGCTGTCTGTGACAGTGGGAGGGAACCCAAGGCGCCTGGTTCGCGGTGGCCCCGCGTCACGACGGACAGCTCGGTGGGGAACTCCTGGAAGGAGGGCGAGGCGATGTCGTGGTTGTTCTGGCTGCTCGCCGCCGCGGCGCTGGGGGTCGCGGAGTTCTTCACGCTGACCTTGGTTTTCGGGCTGCTGGCGGGCGCCGCCGTGGTGGCCGCGGTGGTCGCGGGCCTGGGTGTCGGCGTACTCGGTCAGCTCGTGGCACTGGCAGCGGCGGCGGCCGTGGGGCTCGCACACGAGCCGGGTTCCAGAACTGGACGCGGGTTCGGCGGTCTCCCTCGACGCCGCGGCGGCCGCCGACGAGGCCGGGAAACAGGCCGCCGCCGCGGTGAGCGACGCCAAGGCGGAGGCCGAAGCCGCGAAGTCATCGCAGGTGCCGCGCCGGGGACAGGTGTCCGGTGACTGAGTCCTTGCCCGGACGGGCAGCACGCCGCCGGTCCGCGGGCCGTGCCCCTGGCTCGCGAACGGCCGCCGCGAAAGCCTGGCGGCCCAGTGCGGGCGTGGAACTCGGTCGGATGTGCCCAACGGGCCGTTTCAACCACCAAAGCGAGCAATGATGATGCATGGTCCCGCACTCTCCCGTCCCGTTGTCGTCGCCGTCGACCAGGGCCCGGGTCACGAGGACCTGGTCCGGTTCGCAGCCCGGGAAGCGGCATTGCGCGGACGCCCGCTGCACATCGTCCACGTCCTCGAACTGCCGCTGCCCGGAGGCTCACCGACCGACGACGTGGAAGCCCGCGCGGCCCACGAGGCGGGGAACAGCCTGGTGGAGCACCACGCCCGTGCGGCCCGGGACGAAGTGCCCGAACTGGCCGTGACGGCTGAGCATCTCACCGGGGAACCGTCAGACGTGCTCATAGCGTGCTCGGCCCGGGCGGAAGTGATCCTCACGGGCCATCGTGGCCAGGGCGGCCTGCCCCGGCTGCCGCTCGGGGGGACCAGCTGGCACGTGGCCACTCATGCCGGCTGTCCAGTCCTCGTCGTGCGGCACCCCGAAGCCACGGAGCCGAGGGACAGCTGTGTCGGGGGGGGGGGGGGGCCCCCCCCCCCCCCCCCGCACCACCGTGTGGGGCCGGGGGGGCCGGGCGGCCCCCAGCCGGGGGGGGGGCCGGGGGGGGGGGGCACCCCCCCCCCCCCCCCCGCCCCA